>NZ_VMMJ01000012.1:0-38226 GCF_013277145.1 Streptococcus sp. 3705
CATTTAGATTTTGATTTGTTGTAAACAAATTTGTTACATTTTATCATAGAAAAAGTATGGTGTCAAATTGAGGTCTATAAATATCTACTCTCATCAAAAAACTCTCCAATTGAACTGGAGAGTGGCTGTTTATACTCAATGAAAATCAAAGAGCAAACTAGGAAGCTAGCCGCAGGCTGCTCAAAACACTGTTTTGAGGTTGTGGATAGAACTGACAGAGTCAGTATCATATACCTACGGTAAGGCGACGCTGACGTGGTTTGAAGAGATTTTCGAAGAGTATTAGATAAGTGAAGTATTTTAAAGGAATTAAAAAGGAGAAACAGAATGAAAAATAAACGTTTAATTGGAATTGTCGCTGCCTTAGCAGTCTTAGTAGCAGGAAGCTTGATTTACTCTTCAATGAATAAACCAGAATCTCAGAATAATAAGGATGAGAAGAAAATAACCAAGATTGGTGTGCTTCAATTTGTGAGCCATCCATCCCTTGATTTGATTTATAAAGGGATTCAAGCTGGACTTGCTGAAGAAGGATATAAAGATGACCAGTTGAAGATCGACTTTATGAACTCAGAAGGTGACCAAAGTAAGGTTGCGACAATGAGTAAACAATTGGTTGCAAATGGAAATGACCTTGTGGTTGGTATTGCAACACCAGCTGCTCAAGGTTTAGCTAGTGCCACAAAAGACCTACCTGTTATCATGGCCGCTATTACAGACCCAATTGGTGCTAACTTGGTTAAAGATTTGAAAAGACCAGGTGGCAACGTTACAGGGGTATCTGACCACAATCCAGCTCAACAACAAGTTGAACTCATCAAGACTCTGACACCGAATGTGAAAACAATCGGAGCTCTTTACTCAAGTAGCGAAGACAATTCAAAAACACAGGTTGAAGAATTTAAGGCTTATGCTGAAAAAGCAGGTCTGACAGTGGAAACATTTGCAGTTCCTTCAACAAATGAAATTGCCTCAACTGTCACTGTTATGACTAGCAAGGTAGATGCTATTTGGGTTCCAATTGATAACACCATTGCATCAGGATTTCCAACGGTTGTCTCTAGCAATCAAAGTTCTAAGAAACCAATTTATCCAAGTGCGACAGCTATGGTAGAAGTAGGTGGTTTGGCATCAGTTGTAGTTGACCAACATGACCTTGGTGTGGCAACTGGTAAAATGATTGCGCAAGTCTTGAAAGGTGCAAAACCAGCCGATACCCCAGTCAATGTCTTTTCAACTGGTAAGTCAGTCATCAATAAAAAAATAGCACAAGAACTAGGTATTACGATTCCTGAGTCTGTTCTCAAAGAAGCAGGACAAGTCATCGAATAAATAAGGTAGGGAGGAGGAGACTCTTCCTATTTTTTAAAAAGATGAATATAGAAAGGATTAAATAAAATATGATTGTTTCCATTATTTCTCAAGGATTTGTCTGGGCTATTTTAGGTCTGGGAATCTTTATGACATTTAGGATTTTAAACTTTCCAGATATGACGACAGAAGGTTCCTTCCCTCTTGGCGGAGCTGTTGCTGTCACTCTGATAACCAAAGGCGTGAACCCATTTTTAGCGACTCTTGTTGCTGTAGGAGCAGGTTGTTTGGCTGGAATGACAGCAGGACTTCTTTATACAAAAGGGAAGATTCCAACCTTGCTCTCAGGGATTTTGGTGATGACTTCCTGTCACTCTATCATGCTCTTGATTATGGGACGTGCCAATTTAGGCTTGCTTGGAACCAAGCAAATTCAGGATGTCTTGCCTTTTGATTCAGACTTGAATCAACTCTTGACAGGTCTTATCTTTGTCAGTCTTGTTATTGCTCTCATGCTCTTTTTCTTGGACACTAAACTCGGACAAGCCTATATTGCTACAGGTGACAATCCTGATATGGCTAGAAGTTTCGGGATTCATACTGGGCGCATGGAGCTTATGGGGTTGGTCTTATCAAATGGTGTGATTGCCCTTGCAGGAGCTCTCATTGCCCAACAAGAAGGGTATGCCGATGTATCTCGAGGAATAGGGGTTATCGTTGTGGGGCTTGCAAGTTTGATTATTGGAGAAGTTATCTTCAAGAGTTTGAGCTTGGCAGAACGTCTGGTTACCATCGTTGTAGGTTCTATCGCTTATCAATTCTTAGTGTGGGCAGTTATTGCGCTTGGCTTTAATACAAGTTACCTTCGTTTGTACAGCGCCGTGATCTTGGCAGTCTGCCTCATGATTCCAACATTTAAGCAAACAATCTTGAAAGGAGCCAAATTAAGCAAATGACAGCAATTGTAGAATTAAAAAATGCAACCAAAGTCGTTAAAAATGGCTTTGATGAAGAAAAGATTATTTTAAATGATGTTTCCTTAGAAATTTTTGAACAGGATTTCATCACGATTTTAGGTGGAAATGGTGCTGGGAAGTCAACTCTCTTTAACACTATTGCAGGAACCTTGTCATTAACCAGTGGAACCATCCGTATTTTGGGTGAAGATGTTACCAAGTTTTCACCAGAGAAGCGCGCTAAGTATCTGTCTCGTGTCTTCCAAGATCCAAAGATGGGGACAGCTCCCCGTATGACAGTAGCTGAAAATCTTTTGATTGCCAAGTTTCGTGGTGAAAAGCGTGGATTGTTACCACGACGCTTGACTAGCTATAAGGATGAATTTCAGGCAACCATTGAAAAAGTGGGAAATGGTCTTGAGAAACACTTGAATACGCCAATTGAGTTCTTATCAGGTGGGCAAAGACAGGCCTTGAGTCTCTTGATGGCAACCTTGAAGCGACCTGAATTACTCTTGTTAGACGAGCATACTGCAGCCCTTGATCCAAAGACCAGTGTTGCCCTCATGGAATTGACGGATGAATTTGTCAAGAAAGATCAGCTGACAGCGCTTATGATTACCCACCATATGGAAGATGCTCTCAAATATGGCAATCGCTTAATTGTCATGAAAGAAGGACGAATTATCCAAGATTTGAACCAAGAAGAAAAAACAAAAATGAAAATCTCTGATTATTATCAGCTCTTTGAATAAAGTAAGGAAAATGAGTGAAATGGTTTACTTTTTTTCTGAAATAAAGTATACTATATAAAGTAAACTATGATAACATGGAGGTATTGTGTATGGTTGACAAACAAGTCATTGAAGAAATCAAAAACAATGCCAACATTGTGGAAGTCATAGGAGATGTGATTTCTTTACAAAAGGCAGGACGGAACTATCTAGGGCTCTGTCCTTTTCATGGTGAAAAAACACCTTCTTTCAACGTTGTAGAGGACAAGCAGTTTTACCATTGTTTTGGTTGTGGGCGCTCAGGTGATGTCTTTAAATTCATCGAGGAGTACCAAGGGGTTCCCTTTATGGAGGCTGTCCAAATCTTAGGTCAGCGTGTTGGAATTGAGGTTGAAAAACCGCTTTATAGTGAGCAGAGGCCAGCCTCGCCTCACCAAGCTCTTTATGATATGCACGAAGATGCAGCCAAATTTTACCATGCTATTCTCATGACAACGACCATGGGGGAAGAGGCTAGAAACTACCTTTATCAGCGTGGTTTGACAGATGAAGTGCTCAAGCATTTTCGGATTGGTTTAGCACCTCCAGAACGAAACTATCTCTATCAACGTTTGTCTGGTCAGTATCGTGATGAAGATTTTCTAGATTCAGGGCTATTTTACCTATCGGATGCAAATCAATTTGTAGACACCTTTCACAATCGGATTATGTTTCCCCTGACAAATGACCAGGGAAAGGTTATTGCCTTCTCAGGTCGTATCTGGCAGAAAACGGATTCACAAACTTCTAAGTATAAAAATAGCCGATCGACTGCAATTTTTAACAAAAGTTACGAATTATATCATATGGATAGGGCAAAAAAATCTTCTGGAAAAGCCAGTGAGATTTACCTCATGGAAGGGTTCATGGATGTCATCGCAGCCTATCGGGCTGGAATCGAAAACGCTGTCGCATCTATGGGAACAGCCTTGAGTCGAGAGCATGTTGAGCATCTGAAAAGGTTAACCAAGAAGTTAGTCCTTGTTTACGATGGCGATAAAGCTGGGCAAGCCGCGACTTTGAAAGCGCTGGACGAAATTGGTGATATGCCTGTGCAAATCATCAGCATGCCTGATAACTTGGATCCAGATGAGTATCTACAAAAAAATGGTCCGGAAGACTTAGCCTATCTATTAACGAAAACTCGTATTAGTCCGATTGAGTTCTACATTCACCAGTACAAACCTGAAAATAGTGAAAATCTGCAGGCTCAGATTGAGTTTATTGAAAAAATAGCTCCCTTGATTGTTCAAGAAAAGTCTATCACTGCTCAAAACAGCTATATTCATATTTTAGCTGACAGTCTGGCATCTTTTGATTATGCCCAGATTGAGCAGATTGTTAATGAGAGTCGTCAGGCACAAAGGCAGAATCGCATGGAAGGAATTTCCAGACCGACGCCAATCACCATGCCTGTTACCAAGCAGTTATCGGCTGTTATGAGGGCAGAAGCTCATCTACTTTATCGAATGATGGAATCTCCCCTTATTTTGAATGATTACCGTTTGCGAGAAGACTTTGCATTTGCTACACCTGAATTTCAGGTCTTATATGACTTGCTTGGTCAGTATGGAAATCTTCCTCCAGAAGTTCTAGCAGAACAGACAGAGGAAGTTGAGAGAGCTTGGTACCAAGTCTTAGCTCAGGATTTGCCTGCTGAGATGTCACCTCAGGAACTTAGTGAAGTAGAAATGACTCGAAACAAGGCTCTCTTGAATCAGGACAATATGAGAATCAAAAAGAAGGTGCAGGAAGCTAGCCATGTAGGAGATACAGACACAGCCCTAGAAGAATTGGAACGTTTAATTTCCCAAAAGAGAAGAATGGAGTAATAATGGCAACAAAACAAAAAGAAGTAACAACATTTGACGTACAAGTAGCAGAATTTATCCGTAATCATAAACAAAAAGGGACAGCAACAGATGATGAAATCAATGCCAGTCTAGTCCTTCCTTTTACCTTGGACGCTGATGGGATTGAAGATCTCTTGCAACGGATTCAGGATGCAGGTATTTCTATCACAGATAACGAAGGAAATCCAAGCGCGCGTGTTCTTAGCAATGAAGAAGAACCAGAACTCAGCGATGAGGACTTGATTGGTTCAACTTCGGCTAAGGTTAATGACCCTGTCCGTATGTACTTGAAAGAAATCGGGGTCGTTCCTCTCTTGACCAATGAAGAGGAAAAAGAATTAGCACTAGCAGTTGAAGCTGGCGATATCGAAGCCAAACAACGTCTTGCGGAAGCCAATCTTCGTTTGGTTGTTTCTATTGCCAAACGCTATGTCGGGCGTGGTATGCAGTTCCTTGACTTGATTCAAGAAGGAAATATGGGCTTGATGAAGGCGGTTGACAAGTTTGATTATTCTAAAGGATTCAAGTTCTCAACTTATGCAACTTGGTGGATTCGTCAGGCTATCACTCGTGCTATTGCGGATCAAGCTCGTACCATCCGTATCCCAGTCCACATGGTTGAAACCATCAATAAATTGGTTCGTGAACAGCGTAACCTCCTTCAAGAATTGGGACAAGATCCAACACCAGAACAAATCGCTGAACGTATGGATATGACACCTGATAAGGTTCGTGAAATCTTGAAGATTGCTCAAGAACCGGTATCCCTTGAAACTCCAATCGGTGAAGAGGATGATAGTCACCTTGGGGACTTTATCGAAGATGAAGTGATTGAAAATCCAGTGGATTATACAACTCGTATCGTCTTGCGTGAGCAGTTGGATGAGGTCTTGGATACTCTTACAGACCGTGAAGAAAATGTTCTTCGTCTCCGTTTTGGACTAGATGATGGAAAAATGCGCACCCTTGAAGATGTGGGTAAAGTCTTTAACGTAACTCGTGAGCGTATCCGTCAGATTGAAGCCAAGGCTTTGAGAAAACTACGCCAACCAAGTCGTAGTAAACCGCTTCGTGATTTTATTGAAGACTAAGAGTGAGGATGAATATGGCTTATACAGAAGAGCAAATTGATAACATCAAAACACGCATTTTAACAGCCTTGGAAGAAGTCATCGACCCTGAGTTGGGAATCGATATTGTCAACCTTGGTTTGATTTATGAGATTCGTTTTGACGGCGACACAGGGCAAACAGAGATTGATATGACTTTGACAACCATGGGGTGTCCCTTAGCAGACCTTTTGACAGACCAGATTTATGATGCCATGACAGAGGTACCAGAAGTAACGGATACTGAAGTTAAATTAGTCTGGTATCCAGCCTGGACTGTTGAAAAAATGAGTCGCTATGCCCGCATTGCCCTAGGCATTAAGTAAACATATAATAGCATGTGAGAGATTATTGGAAAAGCGAGGAAATTTCCCTTCTTTTCCTCTAGTCTCTCCTTTCTTTTGCTGATTTTATTCAAAGAAAATGATATAATGGTAGTTATGGAAAAAAAGAAATTACGCATCAATATGTTGAGTTCAAGTGAGAAAGTAGCAGGACAAGGAGTTTCAGGTGCTTACCGTGAATTAGTTCGTCTTCTTCACCGTGATGCCAAGGACCAATTGATTGTTACAGAAAATCTTCCAATCGAGGCAGATGTGACTCACTTTCATACAATTGATTTCCCTTATTATTTATCAACATTCCAAAAGAAACGCTCAGGAAGGAAAATTGGCTATGTGCATTTCTTACCTGATACACTTGAGGGGAGTTTGAAAATTCCATTTTTCTTAAAGGGAATTGTGAAACGCTATGTATTTTCTTTTTACAATCGGATGGAGCACTTGGTGGTGGTCAATCCGATGTTTATTGAGGATTTGGTGGCAGCGGGTATTCCACGTGAAAAAGTGACCTATATTCCTAACTTTGTCAACAAGGAAAAATGGCATCCTCTACCACAAGAAGAGGTAGTCAGACTGCGAACAGAGCTAGGTCTTAGTGGTAATCAGTTTATCGTAGTAGGTGCTGGTCAAGTTCAGAAGCGCAAAGGGATTGATGATTTTATCCGTCTAGCTGAGGAATTGCCGCAAATTACCTTTATCTGGGCTGGTGGTTTCTCTTTTGGTGGTATGACAGATGGTTATGAACGCTACAAGAAAATCATGGAGAATCCCCCTAAAAATTTGATTTTTCTAGGTATTGTATCGCCAGAGCGTATGCGCGAATTGTATGCCCTAGCGGACCTTTTCTTGTTGCCTAGTTATAATGAGCTCTTTCCGATGACGATTTTAGAGGCTGCCAGTTGTGAAGCTCCTATTATGCTGCGTGATTTAGATCTTTATAAGGTAATTTTGGAGGGAAATTATCGGGCGACAGCAGATAGAGAAGAGATGAAAGAAGCTATTTTGGAATATCAAGCAAATCCTGCTGCCTTAAAAGACCTCAAAGAAAAAGCTAAGAATATTTCCAGAGAGTATTCAGAAGAGCATCTGTTACAAATCTGGTTGGACTTTTATGAGAAACAAGCCGCTTTAGGGAGAAAGTAAAAAGTGAGGTAATCTATGCGAATTGGTTTATTTACAGATACCTATTTTCCTCAGGTTTCTGGTGTTGCGACCAGTATTCGAACTTTGAAAACAGAACTGGAAAAGCAGGGGCATGTTGTTTTTATCTTTACGACGACGGATAAGGATGTCAATCGCTATGAAGATTGGCAAATTATCCGCATTCCAAGTGTTCCTTTCTTTGCTTTTAAGGATCGCCGCTTTGCCTATCGAGGCTTCAGCAAGGCGCTTGAAATTGCCAAACAGTATCAACTGGATGTTATTCATACCCAGACAGAATTTTCTCTTGGCTTGTTGGGGATTTGGATTGCGCGTGAATTGAAGATTCCAGTCATCCATACCTATCACACCCAGTACGAAGACTATGTGCATTATATTGCCAAGGGGATGTTGATTCGTCCTAGCATGGTCAAGTATTTGGTCAGAGGTTTCCTGCATGATGTGGATGGAGTCATTTGCCCTAGTGAGATTGTCCATGATTTGCTATCGGACTATAAGGTCAAGGTTGAAAAACGCGTCATTCCAACAGGGATTGAATTAGCCAAGTTTGAACGTCCAGAAATTAAGCAAGAAAATCTGAAAGAACTACGTAGTAAACTAGGGATTCAAGATGATGAACAGATGTTGCTGAGTCTTTCCAGAATTTCCTATGAAAAAAATATTCAAGCAGTATTAGCAGCCTTTGCAGAAGTTCTGAAAGAGGAGGACAGGGTTAAACTGGTGGTAGCTGGGGATGGTCCTTATCTGGATGACCTTAAAGAGCAAGCCCAGAAACTAGAGATTCAAGACTCGGTCATCTTTACAGGGATGATTGCTCCTAGTGAGACCGCTCTTTACTATAAGGCGGCGGATTTCTTCATATCGGCATCGACAAGTGAAACGCAAGGCTTGACCTACTTGGAAAGCTTAGCTAGTGGGACGCCTGTCATTGCACACGGAAATCCTTATCTGGACAATTTGATCAATGACAAGATGTTTGGAACCTTGTACTATGGAGAACATGATTTGGCTGGTGCTATTTTGGAAGCCCTGATTGCAACACCAGACATGAATGAGCATACTTTATCAGAGAAGTTGTACGAGATTTCAGCTGAAAACTTTGGGAAACGGGTGCATGAGTTCTATCTTGATGCTATTATTTCAAATAATTTCCAGAAAGATTTAGCAAAAGATGATACGGTCAGTCAGCGTATTTTTAAGACAGTTTTGTATCTTCCGCAACAGGTGGTCGCTGTACCGGTAAAAGGCTCTAGACGCATGCTGAAGGCTTCAAAAACACAGTTAATCAGCATAAGAGATTATTGGAAAGACCATGAAGAATAGAAAGAGGAACAGTATGAAAAAACAATTAATGAGAAGCGGTCGTGATAAAAAGATTGCTGGTGTTTGTGCTGGGGTAGCCCATTATTTTGATATGGATCCTACTATTGTTCGCGTAATATGGGGTGTTCTTGCTTTTGGTTATGGAGCAGGAGTTGTAGCTTATATCATTTTATGGATTATTGCGCCAGAAGCAAGTGACTATTGAAAACTAGCTAAATTCATGCTAAGATAATAGAAAATAGAATGTAACGAAGGAGAGAAAAATGGCATTTGGAGATAATGGAAATCGTAAAAAAACTATGTTTGAGAAAATAACCTTGTTTATCGTGATTATCATGCTAGTAGCAAGTTTATTGGGAATTTTTGCAACTGCAATTGGTGCCCTCAGTAATCTATAAAATAGATTCAAGAAAATTTAGTGACTGGGATTTCCCAGCCCTTTTTTAAAGTGAGAAGAAAAAATGAGTATGTTTTTAGATACAGCCAAGATTAAGGTCAAGGCTGGTAATGGTGGTGATGGCATGGTTGCCTTTCGCCGTGAAAAATATGTCCCTAATGGTGGTCCTTGGGGTGGTGATGGTGGTCGTGGAGGTAATGTGGTCTTCGTTGTAGACGAAGGACTACGTACCCTCATGGATTTCCGCTATAACCGTCATTTCAAGGCTGATTCTGGTGAAAAAGGAATGACCAAAGGGATGCATGGGCGTGGTGCTGAGGATCTTAGAGTTCGAGTGCCACAAGGTACGACAGTTCGTGATGCGGATACTGGCAAGGTCTTGACAGATTTGATTGAACACGGGCAAGAATTTATTGTAGCCCACGGTGGTCGTGGTGGACGTGGAAATATTCGTTTCGCAACACCAAAAAATCCTGCACCGGAAATCTCTGAAAATGGAGAACCAGGTCAGGAACGTGAGTTACAATTGGAACTAAAAATCCTTGCGGATGTCGGTTTAGTAGGTTTCCCATCTGTAGGGAAATCAACACTTTTAAGTGTTATCACATCGGCTAAACCAAAAATCGGTGCCTACCACTTTACGACAATTGTGCCAAATCTAGGTATGGTTCGTACCCAATCAGGTGAATCCTTTGCAGTAGCTGATTTACCAGGTTTGATTGAAGGGGCTAGTCAAGGTGTTGGTCTGGGGACCCAGTTCCTCCGTCACATCGAGCGTACACGTGTCATCCTTCACATCATTGATATGTCAGCTAGCGAAGGCCGTGATCCATATGAGGATTATCTTGCCATCAATAAAGAACTGGAGTCATACAATCTTCGCCTCATGGAGCGTCCACAGATTATCGTAGCCAACAAAATGGACATGCCTGAGAGTCAAGAAAATCTTGAAGAATTCAAGAAGAAATTGGCTGAAAACTACGATGAATTTGAAGAGTTACCAGCTATCTTCCCAATTTCTGGATTGACCAAGCAAGGTTTGGCAACGCTTTTGGATGCGACAGCTGAATTGTTAGACAAGACACCAGAATTCTTGCTCTACGACGAGTCAGATATGGAAGAAGAAGCTTACTATGGATTTGACGAGGAAGAGAAAGCCTTTGAGATTAGCCGTGATGACGATGCGACATGGGTACTTTCTGGTGAAAAACTCATGAAACTCTTTAATATGACCAACTTTGATCGTGATGAATCTGTCATGAAATTTGCCCGCCAACTTCGTGGTATGGGGGTTGATGAATCCCTTCGTGCGCGTGGTGCTAAAGATGGTGACTTGGTTCGCATTGGTAAATTTGAGTTTGAATTTGTAGACTAGGAGACTGGTATGGGAGATAAACCGATATCTTTCCGAGATGCGGATGGCAATTTCGTTTCCGCCGCAGATGTTTGGAATGAAAAGAAATTGGAAGAACTGTTTAATCGTCTCAATCCAAATCGTGCTCTGAGATTGGCACGAATTAAAAAAGACAATCCATCTTAAATACGTAAGATAAAACTCCAATTATCAGTCAAGTTAACTGTAACAAATAGAAGCTAAGATCGAGAAAGGGCAAAATTTGTCCTTTCTTTTTATTATGTGACTATTAGTCCGTCTCGCTCCGTTAGGTGCGAGACAAAAAAACCACCCGCTATGCGGGTGCGCGTCGAAGGTTATACCAAAAAAACTCCGAACGCGATACAATAAAGGTGTTCAAGCCAATTGTAAAGCGAAAGGAGAAAAATATGGGACAAAAGGCTCATAGTTTATCGCACACAAAGTGGCACTGTAAGTATCACATTGTGTTCACCCCTAAGTATAGACGAAAAGTCATCTATAATCAATATCGAAGTAGTTTAGGCGAAATATTTCATCGCTTGTGTAGTTATAAAGGAGTTGAAATTATCGAGGGTCACTTAATGCCAGACCATGTACACATGTTAGTCAGTATTCCACCAAGGATAAGTGTTTCGAGTTTCATGGGTTATTTAAAAGGAAAAAGTGCATTCATGATGTTTGACAAACACGCCAATCTCAAGTACAAGTTTGGAAATCGGCATTTCTGGGCAGAAGGTTATTATGTAAGTACAGTAGGGCTTAATGAAGCCACAATTAAGAAATATATCCAAGAACAGGAAAAGCATGATATAGCACTAGATAAATTGAGTGTAAAAGAATATGAGGATCCCTTTAGGGATAGTGGTAAGTAATACTAAAGCCTCTTTAAGAGGCAAGTGACGAGTCAAGAGCAATGAGGCTTGAACAACGTGAAAGCCAGCGTCTTTAGGCGCTGGCTGGTAATTTGGGCTTATAGCCCTGGTTCAAACCACCCGTTAGACGGGTGGTCATGATTTATAAAGTATAATATATTGAAATAGAATATCAACAAATAGACTAGGGAATTCAAATCAAATTTCTAACAAGGCTTTATAAGTCGTGTTGTCCTATTCTAGCTTCAAGACACTGTATTTTTTCTATTAAAAAGAATTTTTTTGCAAAAATGGTTGGTTATTTTGTTTATTCATGCTATAATAGGAACAATTATTTTTAGGAGGTGCAGTATGTCTTATTTGTTTGAGATATTACCGAGTTTATTGAGCGGTGCAAGCATGACTTTGCAGGTTTTTGCACTGGTCTTGATTTTTTCTATTCCCTTGGGCGTTTTGATTGCCTTTGCCTTGCAAGTCCATTGGAAGCCCCTCCATCATCTGATTAACATTTACATTTGGATTATGCGGGGAACACCCTTGCTCTTGCAATTGATCTTTATCTATTATGTGCTTCCAAGTATTGGGATTCGTTTGTACCGTCTTCCTGCGGCTATCATTGCCTTTGTTCTCAATTATGCGGCTTACTTTGCTGAAATCTTTCGTGGGGGAATTGATACTATTCCTAAAGGTCAATATGAGGCTGCCAAGGTCTTGAAGTTCAGTCCTTTTGCCACAGTACGCTATATTATCTTGCCCCAAGTGACCAAGATTGTTCTTCCTAGTGTCTTTAATGAAGTCATGAGTTTGGTCAAGGATACTTCTCTGGTCTATGCTTTAGGAATTTCAGACCTTATCTTGGCTAGTCGCACAGCTGCCAACCGTGATGCTAGCCTGGTTCCTATGTTCTTGGCAGGTGCTATTTACTTGATTTTGATTGGGATTGTGACCATTCTTGCCAAAAAAGTTGAGAAGAAGTACAGTTACTATAGATAGGAGGCTGATATGTTAGAATTACGAAATATCAATAAGGGTTTTGGTCAAAAGCAAATTTTGTCCAATTTCAGTCTAAAAATTCCTGAAAAGCAAATCCTGGCTATTGTAGGACCTTCTGGTGGAGGTAAGACAACCCTCTTACGTATGCTTGCAGGCCTTGAAACTATTGATTCAGGGCAAATCTTTTATAATGAAGAACCTTTGGAACTGGATGAACTAGAGAAGCGGAATTTACTGGGATTTGTATTCCAAGATTTTCAACTTTTCCCTCATTTATCAGTTCTAGATAATTTGACCTTATCGCCTGTGAAAACTATGGGAATGAAGCAGCAAGAGGCTGAGAAGAAGGCGCGAGGGCTTTTGGAACAATTAGGACTGGCTGGTCATGCAGACGCCTATCCTTTCTCACTATCTGGTGGTCAAAAGCAGCGTGTGGCCTTGGCGCGTGCTATGATGATTGACCCAGAAATCATTGGTTACGATGAACCAACTTCGGCCCTAGATCCAGAATTGCGCTTGGAAGTGGAAAAACTGATCTTGCAAAATAGAGAATTAGGCATGACGCAGATTGTGGTTACCCACGATTTACAGTTCGCTGAAAACATCGCAGATCATATTCTCAAGGTTGAGCCCAAGTAGGAGGTGCCGATGACTAATAAGAAAATTGCTTTAGTATTGGTTTCTCTCCTGATTTTCTTTTTAACAGCTTGTACTCAGAAGGCTAGTGATCCAAAGCAGGATAACTGGGATAAGTATCAAGATCAGGGGACCATTACTATTGGTTTTGACAATACCTTTGTTCCCATGGGTTTTGAAGAAAAGAATGGTCAATATACAGGCTTTGATATTGATTTGGCACAAGCTGTCTCTGAAAAATTAGGCTTTAAAGTTCAATTTCAGCCAATCGACTGGGATATGAAGGAGACGGAACTGCAAAATGGAACCATAGATGCCATTTGGAATGGCTATTCTGCGACTGGTGAACGCCGAGAAAAGGTTGCCTTTAGCATTCCATATATGGAAAATCAGCAAGTTCTGGTTGCCAAGAAAAGCCAGCAAATTCATTCAGTAGAGGATATGAAGGATAAGACCTTGGGTGCCCAAGCTGGGTCCTCTGGTTATCTTGACTTTGAGGCCCAGCCAGATTTACTGAAAAATCGTGTCAAAGACCAGAAGGCCAATCAATATCAGAGTTTCAATGAAGCCTTGATTGACTTGAAAAATGACCGGATTGATGCTCTGTTAATTGACCGAGTATATGCAAATTACTATCTCCAGTCTGAAGGGATATTAAATGACTATAATGTTTTTTCAGCTGGATTTGAAAGTGAATCCTTTGCAGTCGGAGTTAGACCAGCTGACAAAAGATTACTACAAGCTTTAAACCAAGCCTTTATTGAACTATACCAAGAAGGAAAGTTCCAGGAAATCAGCCAAAAATGGTTTGGAGAAGATGTAGCAACCAAAGAAGTAAAAGAAGGAAAATAAAATCAATAGCAAGCCTAGTTTTGTTTTTAAAACTGGGCTTTGTTTTTTTATAGATTTTATTTTATAAAGCTATAGCAACTTCTAAATTTTTTAGCTATTTTGGGTAGATCTTGTGCATCTAGCTTCATTCTGTAATCCCTTATCTATAGCTAAAACTCAATGAAGACGTAATAAAAAATATCAGAAAATTCCTTTTTGTAATCAAATTATATAAACAATCAAATAATATAGAAAATCTCTAAAGTAATATAAATTTTATTTTTTGTAAGGGCTTACCACAAATAAGAGTTTATGAAATTACTGTAGCGACTATACCTGAAATTGCTTGATTTGTTGTTTTAAAAAGAGTATAATAAGTTATAACCTTTTAAAGTATACAAAAATATTTTAGGGGGGGGGCTTTTTATTTAGCTTCCTTAAGTATATTAACCGATAGTTATCGGAAAAAGGAGTAAGAAAATGTTTAAACCCAAAGTGCGTCATGTTCGCCAATCGCAAGTGGAGAAATTCACACGTTACAGTATCCGTAAGGTTAGTTTTGGTGCGGCTAGTGTGGCTGTAGCTACTGGTTTGTTTTTCCTTGGTGGAGGAAGCGTCCAAGCAGCTGAACCAGTAACTAATCCAGAGTCTACAGAAGTTCAAAATCTAAATGCTAAGTCCCCAGACCCCTCTAAGGAAGTTGCTGGACAAGTATCTGCTACTGCTACAGTGGCCGATGGACAAAATAATACTTCTGTAAAAGAGTCTGCTACTGACAAACAAGCCAGTGAAGTTGAAACTCCAACTGTAGTGACAGAAAAAGTTACTATTAATACCGCATCGTTAGAAGATTTAGTGGCTAAAGTTGAAAGTCGATTAAGTCAATTAACTGAAGGTAAGAAAACAAAATCAGTCATTGATGATGCTAAAAATTTGGTTCATAAAGCAAAAGAACTTTTGAACGATGATACAAAAACACAGGCAAAAGTTGCTGCACTTGCTAAACAACTTTCAAGTAGCCTTGTCATTTTAAACAGTATCAAATCAGAAGTAACTGAAGAAGAAAAAGTAAACAAGAACCAAGATCCACGAAACGGAAAAGAGATTCCAGGAAAAGGTGAGAGTGGGTTTAGAGATACAGGTACGGTTGCAGATGGCACTGAAAATCCTGTTGCTGTAAATACAAATGATATTACACAAAAAGCTTCTGAATTAGAGGCAGAAATCGCAAAAGTTGAAGCTTTAATCTCAGCTGAAAATGCTAAAAGAGAAGGTGAAAAAGATAAGGGATTTATAGAAATCCTAACACAGGTAAAAGAGTCTGCACAAGCTGTTAAAATTAAAGGAGATAATATCCCGACAACAGAAAAAGAAAAGCATGCTCTTTTACAAGAGTTAAAAGCAAAAGTTGATTTATTAAAACTATATCAAGCTAAAAAATTGGACTGGGGAGCACCTGCGAATAATCACTTAGCAAATTATGGGAATAATCCGACAAATGCTATAATTAGTAATTTAAATAATACTTTTGGAACTCCTGATTTTTCAGGGTCTGACTCGCATGAAAAAGTTGTTAAAAATCAAAGAAATGGATTGTCAGGGACAATTCTAGGTTCTGCAAAATATCATTGGAAAGAAAAAAATATTTCAGTTAGTGATGCTAGTGCTGGTGCATTAGATGGATGGAAAATAGTAGATAAGCAAGGAAAAAATATTGTAACACTTGTTAAACCAGAACAACCAACTGATATTCAACGTGAAAACGGTGTTACAGAGAGAGAATATAATCCTAATTCAGCAAAAGTATACGATAATAATGGCAAGGCAAATATGGATGGACAAGGCGCACCTAATGCTAGTGGTAAATTACTTAATACCATGATTACAACTCCAAAATTTGAAGCGCCAGAAGCGGGAAGTGGTACTGTAAATAAAGATTTTTATTTGGAATTAAGAAAACAAGGCACTACAATTTACAAAGATTTTGATGTCAACCCCAATTCACATCTATATGCACATTTATTATATGCAGGTGCATATGGGAAACTTGCTCTGGCTTCAACAGGGGAAAAAGTTAAGCTAAAAATTGTTGATGCATACACAGGAACTCCTCTAGCTGAACTAAAAAGAAAAGATAAAAAAGCACCAGATACGGAATTTCTTCTTAGTCCAGGTAGTGGTAATAGGGGTGTTAGTGCTCTTCGTAGAGTTATTCAAATTCCAAAGGGTACTACAAAGGTACGTGTCTTTATTGAAGCAGCAGATCAACCAAACGGTTCGAATTTAGGTGGCGAAGTAGAAGATGGATATATTGTTGCTGGATTAGGATTAACAACAGGACCAGCGCTATCTTTAACAACGACTGTTGTATCTGGTAGAAATAAAGAAGCCTATGGATTTACAAACGATGCTATTTATAAAAATGAACAAGCAGGTATTCTTGAAGTTACACTGAGTAATAGAGGAGGGCTAGATGTTTCTCGTGATACTAAGTATAAGGTAACAGTAACAGTTCCTCAAGGAGTGAAATTAGGATCTATTCAAGGTAAAGATTTAAATGAGGCTAATGGTTTTGCAGTATTTGCACCTAGTTATACTACAAATTTTAGATATGATAAGCAAACGAGAGAGTTAACTTTTGAGATTAATATTCTAAATAGAAAAATAGAACCTAAGACTGGAAAAACAGATACTGTAAAAATTCCATTTATAGTGACTCCTGATTTTGTAGGCGAAGCAACTTTCAAAATTACTGGTCAGAATGGTTTTGGAGGAAAAGATGCTTTAGGAAATGCTATATATCCCTACGGATTTGCTCCAGATGCTAATAGATATAATTTGCCAGAAAATTTTAGAGCTAATAGTTTAGAAACTTCCGATAATCCTGACTATAAATATAATCGTAGTATTTATATTGATTCTATGACAGGAAATAGCTCTATAACTGTTCCAGTCGGAACTAGTTTAGATAAGATCAAGGAGCTATCTAAATCAAAAGCGAAAGAAAAGATTGAATCAGAAGAATACAAGAGAAAACTGGATGAAACTAATGCTACGGCTACTCTAGATGATCAAGGAACGTCTACGGGAGTTGTTGCTACTGACGTAGCGAAAGAGAATGCCGGTGTTATAAAAGTGCCAGTAGTTCATAGTCGAGATGGAAAAAATTATAAAAATACTGTAGATATCGAAGTAAACGTTGTAAAATCAACTACAGATAAGTTAGTAGTATTTGAAGGTGATAAGATTACAAATGATCAAGTTAAATCTTCAGTTACTCCGGCTACAATCGATACTAAAGCGGGAGTTGTGAATAATCCTAATGAAGCAGATGTTTTTAGTACGACAGGAAAAGCTGGAGAAGCAGGATTAAAAATTCCAACAACGGTAACTCATGATTCAAATGGTACAAATATTAATGAAACAGTAACAGTTCCTGTGTTGGTATTACCAAAAGCAACTGGTGAAGTACAAGTTCATAAAGGAGCTTCAGTAGATAAAGTTAAAGAAGTTGCTAAAGCAAAAGCACAAACTTTAACAAAAGCAACAGACTTCACTGGGAAATTACCAACAGGAGCAACAGTTACAGTTGGTGATATAACAGAAGCCGTAGCAGAAACTCTAACAAATGAAAAAGGTACAAATAAAGGTATTGTAAATGTTCCAGCAAATTATATAGTAGAAGGAAAAACATACAATACGACAATTCCAGTAACAATTAATGTATTAGGTTCAGAAACAAAAACGGTATATACATTAGAAGGAACTCAACCAAAACCAGCAGATGTTAATGAAGCAATTACACCTGATAAAGGTGGAAACTTAACCCCTGTAACTGAAGCTGACATCAATAAAGATGTTCCTACAGATAAAGTTAAAGTAGGAGCAACTGACTTAAACGTTAAAGCAACTGTTAAATATCCAACAGGGGATGAAACTGTAGATGTTCCAGTTAAAGTATTGCCCAAAGCAACACCAACAGGTGTAACAGTACTGAAAGATACTGATGAAAATGCTTTAACAGATGCTGTAAAAGCAAAAGCAACTGAAGCTGTAAGTAAATTAACAAACCTACCAGATGGAATTACTGCATCATTAGATGAAAGAGAAACTTCTTACACATTGCCAAAAACAGATTCAAATGGGGATAAAGATACAGTTCCTGTAAAAGTATTATATAAAGATGATAAAGGTAATGTAGTTGGTGAAGACACAATTAATGTACCAGTTAAAGTAGTAAGTTCAACACCAAAACCAGTAGTAGTGTTTGAAGGTGATAAAGTTACTAAAGATGATGTGAAAGGTGCTGTAACAACAGAAGGGACAAAAGGTGAACCTGCCATTGCTGACGATATTACAGCTAAACCAGGTGTCAAAGAAGTAACTGTTCCAGTAACTTATACGGATCAAAATGGAGAAACTTTAACAGAACCCGTGAAAGTTAAAGTAACAGTTTTACCAAAACCAACACCAAAAGGAATTTTTGTTGCCAAAGATAGCGACAAGGAAAAAGCAAAAGAAAAAGCTCTTGCTAAAGCCAAAGAAGCTATTGCAGACGGTGCTTTCAAAGGAAAACTTCCAGAAAATGTTACTAATGTAAGTATTGATGAAAATGTGACAAGTCCAGATTTGTCAGATGATACGGATGTAAATGTGACTGTGAAATATACCGTTGATGGAGAAGAAAAGAAAACTGTTGTTAAAGTTCCTGTTACTGTTGTAGAGGGAGTTCCACAAATAGTTCCAGTGGATGAAAATAATAAACAACCAAATCCAGAAAACAGTATCGACAAAACAGAATATCCAGATGGTTCAACATTTGAATATAATCCAAATACTCCGGTAGATACTACAAAACCTGGTGATTATACAGTCAATGTCATTGTAAAAGACAAAGATGGTAATCCTATTGCAGAAGTACCGGCAACTGTACGTGTGGTAGAAAGTTATCCACAATTTGTACCAGTAGACAAAGATAAGAAACAACCAAATGTGGTAGGAAGTATCGATCCTAAAGCATTCCCTAAAGATACTGAATTTAGTTATGAATCTCCTGTAGACACAACAACACCAGGAGAAAAAGATGTTGTAGTAGTAGCGAAAATTGGAGATGAAGTCATTGCGAAAATTCCTGCAAAAGTAATGGTTGTAGAACCTAAAACACAATATGTGCCAGTCGATAAATCAAACAAACAACCAGATGCATCTAAGAGTATTGACCCTGAACAATATCCAGATGGAGTAACATTCAAGTATAAAACTCCAGTCGATACAACAACACCAGGAGAAAAAGATGTTATTGTAGAAGCAAAAGATGGAGACGACACACTTGTTGAAGTACCAACAAAAGTGAAGGTTGTTCAGGGATACCCACAAATTATCCCTGTAGATCAAGGACAACCTTTAGCTGAAAATAGTATTAATACAGGAGATTATCCAGAAGGTGCTACATTCGAATACGAAAAAGTAGATGGAAAAGATCCAGTTAACATTTCTGAAGCTGGAGATTATCCAGTAACAGTTGTCGTTAAGGATAAAGATGGAAATACTTTAGTAAAAGTACCAACAACAGTACGTGTAGTGGACGCTTATAGACAATATGTACCAGTAAATACTGATCCAACTAAAGTGGTACCTGCAGAAAATATTGTACCAACTGACTTCCCAGATGGAACAACATTTGAATATAAAACTCCAGTTGACACATCAACACCAGGAGATAAAGATGTTGTAGTTGTAGCTAAACTAGATGGTAAACCAATTGCAGAAATTCCAGCAAAAGTTACTGTAGTAGGGCCTAAAACTCAATACGTTGTAGCAAATCCTGAGAATACTCAACCAGATGCATCTAAGAGTCTTACAGATAAAGATAAAGATAACAATAAATTCCCAGATGATGCTACGTTTGGATATAAAGAACCAGTAGATACAAAAACACCAGGTGAAAAAGATGCAACTGTAGTTGTGAAAGATGCTGATGGTGACACAATTGTAGAAGTTCCTGCTAAGGTTAAAGTAGTAGAAGGTAAAGAACAATTAATTCCTGTAAATCCAACTGAAAAACCACAAGCAAGAGATAACATTACTCCAAGTGATTATCCAGAAGGTTCAACATTTGAATATAAAATTCCAGATGGCCAAAAAGAACCATTTGATGCAACAACTGTTGGGGATAAACCAGTAACGGTAGTTGTAAAAGATAAAAATGGAAAAGTATTGGTAGAGGTTCCAGCAACGATTAAAGTCGTAGAAGCAAAACCAACACCAATTGAAACCCCAGTAACAAATACACCTTTAACAAAAGAGGATATTGCCAAGTACGTTAAAGTACCAGAAGGTGGAAAAATTGTTGGAGTAGGTGAAATTCCAAAAGTAAATACTCCAGGAGATAAAGGTACTGTCAAAGTTAAAATTGAACTTCCTAATGGTAAACAAATTGAAGTTGAAGTCCCTGTCAAAGTAACTCCAATTAAAGATATTGTGAAGAAATTGGGGGATCCAATTACAAATGAAGATGTTGAAAAACATATTCAGATTCCAGAAGGTGGCAAGATTATCAGTATTGGAGATAAACCATCTACAGATATTCCAGGAGAAAGACCAAGTGTACCAGTGGTAATTGAACTACCAGGTGGTAAACGTGTAACTATCAAAGTTCCTGTCGTTGTTACTCCGAAAACAACTCCGATTGTTGTTGAAGTTGGAACACCTATTACTGAAAATGATGTGAAGAAACATGTAGATCTTCCTGAAGGATGGAAGATTACTAAAGTGGGCGAAATTCCAAAAACAAGTACACCTGGTGATAAGCCATCTGTAACGGTTGAGATTGAATTACCGGATGGACGTAAAGTGACAGTAGAAGTTCCTGTGAAAGTAACACCTAAATCTAATCATGGTAATAGTCAAGGTAACAATGGTAGTTCAACTATTCATATCGTAACACGTTATCAAGATGGTGATGGTAAAGAAATTTCTCCAGAAGAAAATGGTAGTCATGGACCTAAGACTTTAGAAGGTTATGAATATATTGGTACTAAAACAGATGAAAATGGCAATGTGATTCATACCTATAAGAAAGTAACTACCCCAACTCGTTCTGAGCAACCAAGCTCTCCAGAGACTCCTATAAGTCCTGAAAAACCAGTAGCTACTCCAGTTCAGACAAGTTCTACAGATTCTAAACCAGTATCCGTTGAAACAACCGTAGCCAATGACAAGAAGGAATTGCCAAATACTGGTACAGAGGATAAGGGTGGTTTAGCTAGTCTTGGACTTCTTGGAATGTTGAGTGCATTTGGGCTCGTAGCTCGTAAGAAAAAAGAAGACTAAGAAAGAAACTTCCTTTCTAAAGTTTGATAAAAAATAGACTGAGGTGAAAACTTCAGTCTATTTCTTTTGATTATAAAAAAATCCCCTGACAAGAGCCAGAGGATAAGAGCTTATTTCATTGTTGGGAAGAGCAATACATCACGGATAGTGGTTGTATCAGTGAGAAGCATGCAGAGACGGTCGATACCGATTCCCAAACCACCTGTTGGTGGCATACCGTATTCAAGAGCTTCAATGTAGTCATAGTCGATACCTGTTGCTTCATCGTCACCAAGTTCTTTAGCTTTAGCTTGGGCTTCAAAACGGCTAAGTTGGTCGATTGGGTCGTTGAGCTCAGTAAAGGCATTACCGTATTCCTTAGTCATGATGAAGAGCTCGAAACGGTCAGTAAAGCGTTGGTCTTCAGGGTTTTTCTTAGCGAGTGGAGATACAGCTACTGGATGTCCATAGACAAAGGTTGGTTGGATTAAAGTTTCTTCAACAAACTCTTCAAAGAAGGCATTGATGATGTGACCAACCTCAGTGTAGTGTTTCTCAACTGGAACTTTCTTCTCAGCAGCGATAGCTTTAGCTTCTTCCAAAGTCATGTCTTGCCAGAAATCGACACCAGTAATTTCTTTGATAGCATCCACCATATGAACACGTTTAAATGGTTCGTTGATTTTGATTTCAGTTCCTTGGTAGTTGACTGGGCCATCACCTTTGACTGATTTAGCAGCATGTTGGATAATACCTTCAGTCAAGTCCATGATGTCTTGGAAGTCAGCATAAGCTTGGTAGACTTCGATAGAAGTAAATTCAGGGTTATGAGTAGCGTCCATTCCTTCATTACGGAAGATACGGCCAATTTCATAGACACGTTCCATACCACCCACGATAAGGCGTTTCAAGTGAAGCTCAGTCGCGATACGAAGCACCATGTCAATGTTTTGGGCATTGTGATGAGTGATAAATGGACGGGCAGAAGCACCACCAGCTTCGTTGTGAAGAACAGGTGTTTCCACTTCAAGGAAACCTTTTTGGTCAAGGTAACGACGGATTTCAGAGATGATTTTTGAACGAGTGACAAAGCGTTCAAAGCTTTCACGGTTCGAAATCAAGTCAAGGTAACGTTTACGGTAAATTGTTTCAACGTCTGTCAAACCATGGAATTTCTCTGGTAGAGGACGAAGAGCCTTAGACAAGTGTGTGATATGAGTAGCTTTGATAGAGAGTTCTCCCATATCTGTACGCATCACTTCGCCTTCGACACCAAGGAAGTCACCAAGGTCTGCTTTTTTGAAGATTTCGTAGTTTTCTTCACCGACAGCATCTTTACGAACGTAGATCTGGATTTGACCTTCGCGGTCTTGAAGGTGGGCAAAACCTACTTTACCTTTACCACGTTTGGTTACCAAGCGTCCTGCGATAGTAGCTGTTTCATTTTTATCATGTAATTGTTCTTTATCGAGGTCAGCAAATTTATCTTTTAATTCTTGTGAATTTGCAGTGCGTTCAAAGCGTTTTCCGAAAGGATCAATTCCTTGTTCACGGAGCGCAGCCATTTTTTCACGGCGAACGATCTGCTGGTCATTTAGTTCTTCCATATGTTCTGTTGACATGGGATCCTCCTAGTTTTACTCAAAATTGAATACGATGAGTCTTTTTTGCGATACTCCCATTTTATCATAAATAAGCAAGAAATTCACGGATAATCTTTCAAAACTAAAAAGAACTTGACGCTAAAATCAAGTTCTGTTATTGATAGGAAGTATCATTCCAAGTATCAAGGGTAAATGTTTCAAAGTCATGGGTTTCTAGAATGGTTAGGCTGGCATTTGCTAGACCGCCATCTTTACGAAGAAGTGGTTCTTGATAACCTAGAAGAGTACGAAGACTGGCAGTAAGATTAGCACCGTGACCGACAATTAGAAAACGCTCAGCCGGACTATCTTTTAAGGATTTGATAAATTGGATGGTCCGTTGTGTGGTGCTATAGAGGGATTCGGCTCCGAACATTTGAGTGTCAAACTTGGCAAGATTAGATCGGAAAGCTTTGATTTGTTGCGGGTAAATTGCTTCCAAGGTTGCGATTTTCAAACCTTCCAACTTCCCCAGCTGCCATTCACGGAGATTAGGAACGCATTTTAAAGGACAAGGAATTTGGAGTTGATTTTGGATAATCTCAGCAGATTTGACCGCTCGAGGTAAATCACTTGCATAAATCTGATCAAAAGGAATCTCCTTGAGATACTGGCCGAGTTGTTTTAGGGTTTCAATGGATTCAGGAAGAAGGGGAGAATCTCCACTAGCACCTTGAAAACGACCTTCTTGGTTCCAGACGGTACGGCCGTGGCGGACAAAGTAGAGTTTCATTACTTACTGTCCTCCAAAATATCTGCAAAGTCAGCTTTTACAAAGCTAGCCAAGTCTTGTGGTGCTACGATAATGCTGTGACCAACTTCGCCTGCAGAGACAATCATTTGATCCAAGTCTAGAGCAATCTTATCGATAAAAATGGGATAATTGTGTTTCTGACGAATTCCGACGGGATTATTGGCTCCATGAATATAACCTGTTGTTTTTTCCAAGTCCTTTTGTGGAATCATGCTCACTTTTTTATTGCCAGAAATTTTAGCTAATTTCTTTTCTGACAGGTGTTGAGTGATAGGCACAATTCCAATAATCGGTCCTGTCTTGTCTCCCAAAAGAGCCAAGGTTTTGAAAATCTGATCTCGTTCATAACCTTGCGGAAGTTCTCCTTCCAGGGCATTGATTTGAATCCCCTGATGTGGGATACCTGCTTTAGACAGGATTTGTTCCACCAATGTTTTTTTGATTTTAACTTTTTTTGCCATTATTTATACTTATCCTCCAATTGGCTCATCCAAATACCAAGCCAGATTCCTAGTGCAAAGAAGAAGGCGATGATGACATAACCGACAAGAGAAAGGCCTGTGTATTGGATACTCTCAGCGTTTCCTACATTTGGAATCAAGATCAAAAGGGTGCTTGATAGGACGATACCGATGATGAAATGATAGACACGTGAGTGGTAGTTGTTTAAGGCATAATCCATCAATTTTGAAAAAACGATGAGAGTGGCACCTGCTCCGATTCCAATCGGGAAGAAGGTTCCCAAGAGGTCAAAGGTTTTAAAACCAGTCAACATCGGAGCATAGAGACCCAAAATCAAAAGTAGATTTGATGGACTGAGGCCAGGAACCAAGACGCCAAGAGCCAGCAGTGCACCTGCTAGGACCAAATTAAGAAAGCTAGCACTTAAGGTTCCAACGACAAAATTTAAGGCATAGAGTCCTAATCCAGAAATGATAAAGGTTATCCAGAACCAAGCTAAATCAATCTTGTCTCGGTCAGATTCTCGAGTTGATTCCTTGAGGAGGCTAGGAACTGTACCAATGATGGCACCCGCAAAGCTCCATAAGACAAAGACCTGATAATTTTCAAGCAGGTATTCAATTGGGTAGGAAAATAAGCCGATTCCCAGAAGCATACCGATGGCAACTGGAATAAAGTACAAAACATTTTCTTTAAAGTCTTTAAAAGGATGGGCCAGAAAGCCAATCATTCGTTCGTAAATGCCTAAGATTGCTGCTAGAACCCCTCCGGAAATTCCCGGTAGAATAAATCCAAGAGCAATCACAATCCCTTTAATAAGGCGCGCTAACCATGAGAGCATATAGTTCCTCCAACTATTTCTATTTCAAAAAATCCTTACTATATTGTATCACAATCAAACACAAAAAGAAAAAGCAAATGCTAAACAAATGCTTTTAAGGTTTTAAAAAGATTTTTCTAAAGGTTTCTTCTTTATTTTTTAAGGGAGAGATGACGTTGATATCCAAATCGTGGTCAAAGCCGGCAATTTTCCCTTTAGATGTGTATTGGTGAATATCATAATCTAAATCAGTTTTAGGACTGCTTTCCAAAAATCCTGAGTCTGAGCCGTAGGACGGAATCCAAACAGAGGTAAACTTGCCTGTATCAATACTGTGTTCTTCCATGAAGTAGACCCCAACGTAGATTCCGATGTTTTTAGCACCTAGTGATGCTAGTTTTGCTCGAAAGGCTTCAACACCCTCGTTCATATTGGACATGGTTTTGTCTTCTACGTCTAGCCAATAGTAACTAGGGCTGTAAGGAGAGGCAGCATTGTAGAAAACTTCAGCGGCTTTTTCCATTTCTTGGACACTTTTTCCAGCTACAAAGGCATAGACCCCAACTGGGACATTCCGCTTTTGAAGTTCAGTGATATGACTCTTATAGGCCTTGTCTATTCCATTGATAAAGGAAGCATCATTTTCTTTTGTTGTTTGAGCACCACTGTGAACACGAACAATAGCGCCTGAAATATTTTGTGCGAGAGTATCGTAATTAATTTCCTCAGGACGCTGCCAGCCAGAGAGGTCAATAATCGGTTTGTCTATGTGTTTCAAAGCCTGTGCTTCAATCTGTGCTATATTGGATTTTGTTTTAAACGATTGGTTGTCATTAAGTGGGCGATTCAGGATTAAAATGAACATCATAATCCCAAAAAAACCAAACAAAATAAGCGGATTAATTTTCTTTCTCATATCTCATAATTTTACCTTAAAAATGGGAAAAAATCAAAAAAATACTCAAAAAATGGGTTAAGGAAAGGACTTTGGAGCATTTTTTCATTCAAGGGCGCGGAATGATTTGAAATATGGTATAATAAAAGGGAATTTCTACAGAAAAGAGAAGATTATGCCAAATTATGCCATTATTTTAGCAGCGGGTAAAGGGACTCGCATGAAATCTGATTTGCCAAAAGTGTTGCACAAGGTTGCGGGTATTTCTATGCTGGAACATGTTTTCCGTAGTGTGGGAGCTATCCAACCTGAAAAGACAGTAACAGTTGTAGGACACAAGGCAGAATTGGTTGAGGAGGTCTTGGCTGGACAGACAGAATTTGTGACTCAATCTGAACAGTTGGGGACTGGTCATGCGGTTATGATGACAGAGCCTATCTTAGAAGGTTTGTCAGGTCACACCTTGGTCATTGCAGGAGATACTCCTTTAATCACAGGTGAAAGCTTGAAAAACTTGATTGATTTCCACATCAATCATAAAAATGTGGCCACTATCTTGACTGCTGAAACAGATAATCCTTTTGGTTATGGGCGAATTGTTCGTAATGACAATGCTGAGGTTCTTTGCATCGTTGAGCAGAAGGATGCTACAGATTTTGAAAAGCAAATCAAGGAAATTAACACTGGAACTTACGTTTTTGACAACGAACGTTTGTTTGAGGCTTTGAAAAATATCAATACCAACAATGCTCAAGGTGAATACTATATTACAGATGTCATTGGCATTTTCCGTGAAGCTGGTGAAAAAGTTGGTGCTTATACTTTGAAAGATTTTGATGAGAGTCTTGGGGTAAATGACCGTGTGGCTCTTGCGACAGCTGATTCAGTTATGCGTCGTCGAATCAATCATCAGCACATGGTCAATGGGGTCAGTTTTGTCAATCCAGAAGCAACTTATATCGATATTGATGTTGAGATTGCGCCTGAAGTTCAAATCGAAGCCAATGTTACCTTGAAGGGGCAAACGAAGATTGGTGCTGAGACTGTTTTGACAAATGGAACGTATGTAGTGGATAGCACTATCGGAGCAGGAGCGATCATTACCAATTCTATGATTGAGGAAAGTAGTGTTGCAGACGACGTGACAGTCGGTCCGTATGCCCACATTCGTCCAGGTTCAAGTATCGCTAACCAAGCACATATTGGAAACTTTGTTGAGGTGAAAGGTTCTTCTATCGGTGAGAATACCAAGGCTGGTCATTTGACTTATATCGGAAACTGTGAAGTGGGTAGCAAGGTTAATTTCGGTGCAGGAACCATTACAGTCAACTATGATGGCAAAAACAAATACAAGACAATCATTGGCAACAATGTCTTTGTTGGTTCGAATTCAACCATTATTGCGCCAGTTGAGTTAGGTGACAATTCTCTTGTTGGTGCTGGTTCAACTATTACTAAAGACGTGCCGGCGGATGCTATTGCTATTGGTCGCGGTCGTCAGGTCAACAAAGACGAATATGCAACTCGCCTTCCTCATCATCCTAAGAATCAGTAGGAGTCTGTCATGGAATTTGAAGAAAAAACGCTTAGTCGAAAAGAAATCTATCAAGGACCAATATTCAAACTGGTCCAAGATCAGGTTGAATTACCAGAAGGCAAAGGAGTTGCCCAACGGGATTTGATTTTCCACAATGGAGCTGTCTGTGTTTTAGCAGTAACGGATGAGCAAAAACTTATCTTGGTCAAGCAGTACCGCAAAGCCATTGAGGCTGTCTCTTACGAAATTCCAGCAGGAAAATTGGAAGTAGGAGAAAATACAGACCCTATAGCAGCAGCTCTTCGAGAATTAGAGGAAGAAACAGCCTATACAGGGAAATTAGAACTCTTGTATGATTTTTACTCAGCCATTGGCTTTTGTAATGAAAAATTAAAACTATACCGAGCAAGCGATTTGACGAAAGTGGAAAATCCGCGTCCGCAGGATGAAGATGAGACCTTGGAAGTCCTTGAAGTTAGCTTAGAGGAAGCCAAGGAATTGATCCAATCAGGTCATATCTGTGATGCCAAGACCATTATGGCTGTTCAATACTGGGAATTGCAGAAAAAATAGAGGAGGTCAGTATGGGTAAACCTTTATTAACGGATGAAATGATTGAAAGAGCTAATAGAGGCGAAAAAATTTCAGGTCCTCCTTTGCTAGATGATAATGAGGAGACTAAGATTTTACCAACCTCTTCTTCCCGTTTTGGTTATGCCAATCCTAAGGGGCATGGCTTTAGCCAGGAAACCTTGAAGATTCAGGTCGAACCGTCTATTCATAAAAGCCGTCGCATTGAAAATACCAAGAGAAATGTCTTCAATTCTAAACTGAATAAAATCTTATTCGCAGTCATCTTTCTCTTGATTTTGCTTGTCTTAGCAATGAAACTGTTGTAATCGAAAAGGAAATGAAATGAAAATAGGAATTATTGCGGCTATGCCAGAAGAACTGGCTTATTTGGTCCAGCATTTAGAAAATGCCCAAGAGCAAGTTGTTTTAGGCAATACCTATCATACAGGCACCATTGCCTCGCATGAAGTCGTTCTTGTAGAAAGTGGAATTGGTAAGGTCATGTCTGCTATGAGTGTGGCAATTTTGGCTGATCATTTCCAAGTGGATGCTTTGATTAACACGGGATCAGCTGGAGCAGTGGCAGAGGGTATTGCTGTTGGGGATGTTGTGATTGCTGACAAATTAGCCTTTCATGACGTGGATGTCACAGCTTTTGGCTATGCCTATGGACAAATGGCGCAACAACCTCTTTATTTTGAATCAAACAAAACCTTTGTTGCCAAAATCCAAGAGAGTTTATCTCAATTGGATCAAAACTGGCATCTTGGTTTGATTGCTACAGGAGATAGTTTTGTTGCAGGAAATGACAAGATCGAAGCGATTAAATCTCATTTCCCAGATGTTTTGGCTGTTGAGATGGAGGGAGCAGCTATTGCTCAAGCAGCGCATGCCCTTAATCTTCCAGTTTTAGTCATCCGAGCTATGAGTGACAATGCCAACCATGAAGCAAACATCTCTTTTGATGAGTTTATTATCGAAGCTGGACGTCGCTCTGCCCAAGTCTTATTAGCCTTTTTGAAGGCCTTAGATTAAGCGGAAATTTGACAGTTTTTCTAGCTTATGATAAGATTTAAGTAAAGAAAAGCTAGAAAACGTTTCAGAGGATATTATGAGTATTGAAATGACCGTCAGTGAGATTGCAGAGGTCTTAGGATTATCTCGCCAAGCAATCAATAACCGTGTCAAAGAATTACCAGAAGAAGACACAGATAAAAATGACAAAGGGGTAACAGTAGTTACCAGAAGTGGCTTGATTAAGCTAGAAGAAATCTATAAAAAAACGATTTTTGAAGATGAGCCTGTCAGTGAGGATGTCAAGCAACGTGAACTGATGGAGATTCTGGTTGATGAGAAGAATGCAGAAATTCTCCGCCTTTATGAACAATTAAAAGCCAAGGATCGTCAGTTATCAGAAAAAGACGAGCAGATGCGTATCAAAGACCGTCAGATTGCTGAGAAAGACAAACAACTCGATCAGCAGCAACAATTGACCCTTCAAGCCATGAAGGATCAAGAAAATCTTAAGCTAGAGCTGGACCAAGCAAAAGAAGAAGTCCAATCCACTAAGAAAGGCTTTTTTGCTCGTTTATTTGGAGGATAATCAAGGAGCTGTTTAGGTTAAATGCTAACCTAATGGCTTCTTTTATTTCTAATCTAAATAGTATAGTTGCTCAATTAATACTCAATGAAAATCAAAGAGCAAACTAGGAAGCTAGCCGCAGGCTGCTCAAAGCACTGCTTTGAGGTTGTAGATAAGACTGACGAAGTCAGTTACATATATCTACGGCAAGGCGAAGCTGACGCAGTTTGAATTTGATTTTCGAAGAGTATAAAATAACAGTATAGGAGAGGTAGAAAATGGAACGATTAGAAGATTACATTGCTTTTGACTTAGAATTTAATCAGCATGAAGGACAAACACACTTGATTCAAGTATCGGCAGTGCGTTTTAGAGATGGTCGGGAAATCGACGCCTATGATTCCTATGTCCATACTAGTGTGCCTCTAAAAAGTTTTATCAATGGTTTGACTGGGATTACAGCCGAGACCTTAAAAGATGCTCCTCCAGTGGAGGAAGTCATAAAAGAATTCCAAGAGTTTGTGGGTTCTTTACCCATGGTAGGCTACAATGCTGCTAAAAGTGATCTACCTATTTTAGCGGATCATGGTTTAGATTATAGCCAGCAGTATAAGGTGGATTTGTATGATGAAGCTTTTGAACGTCGCAGTTCGGATTTACATGGTATTGCCAATCTCAAATTGCAAGCTGTTGCCTCGTTTCTTGGATTTCAAGGTCAGTCCCATAATAGCTTGGAGGATGCTCGGATGACGGCGCGTGTTTACGAGTCCTTCCTAGAGTCAGATCAAGCTAGAGAATTGTTAGAGGCAGAAAGTAGCTTATCAAACAATCCTTTTGGCAGCTTGGACTTGTCTCAATTATTTGACTAGGAGTGCCTATGAAACCTGAAAAACCTAAAAATCTAGGTTTTAGGAAAATCTACTTTAATCTAGATAAAATTCTCTTTCTCTTTTTCTTGATATTCATGATGATTGAGTTTGTCTGGTTACCACTTAATTCTTGGATTGCTGGACTGTTACTCCGTCAGACAGGCTATCTCTTTCTTTCCTACAACAATATTTTTGCCATTATAAAAGGGTCGCCATTTGTTAGTCTTGCTTTATTTGTTTTGGTAATTGCTAATTTACTGATTGCCTATTACCAGATAGGACTTCTCTTTATCGGAGCTCGCCATCTCCTCTATCATGAAAGGAGGACCTTGCTGGAGTACAGTCGCAAGGTCTTTCGTCAAAGTTTCTTGTTTATGAAGCAAGTGACGATTTCAAAAATGGCCTTTATTTTCTTTTATGTCATGATGCTCTTTCCATTGATTCGAAAGATTTTAAAGATTTATTACCTCAATAAAATTGTCATTCCGGAATTCATAGTAGCCTATGTAGAAGATAAGTACTGGTTGGTCGGTTTGGTAATCACTGTTCTAGCCTTGTTGCTGTTTTACATTTCAATACGTTTGATGTTTGCCCTACCCCAGCTTTTATTTGAGAAAAAAACAGTCAAAGAAGCAGTCAAATACAGTCTAGAAAAGACAAGAAAGCACTCCTGGTTTTATATTTGGAACTTACTCTGGATTATCGTCAAAACCTACCTATTTTTCATTCTTTTATTGATTCCAATATTAGCAAGTCAGGCACTGATGGATGGTCTGACTCATAAGGAATCTCTTGTACTGGGAATTCTTAACTTTGTCTTGATTAAGAATTTCCACTATATGGCCTTGACTTACTTTCTCATTAAATTTGTTTCCTTCTTAACAGGAGAAGAACTAGAAATTACACCAAGGAGAAAGAAAGACCACTGGATGAGATGGGGAGTGATGGGCTGTGCTTGTATCTTTTTCACTCTTGAGGGTTATGTTTATTTAGAAGCTCCAGTCGCCAATAAACCTTTAATCATTTCTCATAGGGGAGTATCCAATAAGAATGGTGTGCAAAATACCGTCCAATCACTAGAAAAAACCGCTCAGTTATCTCCAGATTTCGTTGAGACAGATGTTCAGGAAACAAAAGATGGCCAGTTTGTCATGATGCATGATGCCAATATCAAGAACCTGACAGGAGTTAATGCCAATCCACAGGATCTAACTTTGAAAGAATTAACCAAACTTGATATTTCAGAAAATGGTTATCATAGCAAGGTGTCCAGTTTTGATGACTATCTCAATAAAGCCAATGAATTGCATCAAAAACTCCTTATTGAGATTAAGACCAGTCGAAAAGATAGCCCAGATATGATGAAACGCTTTATGGGAAAATATGGAACTGTTCTTAAGCAGAATGGTCACCAAATGCAGTCCTTAGACTACCATGTGATTGACCAAGTGTTAGCCTACGATTCACAAATTCCAGTCTATTTCATCCTACCTTACAATAGTATTTTTCCAAGAACCAAGGCTACAGGTTACACTATGGAGTATTCAACTTTAGATGAAAATTTTGTCAACAAGCTTTGGAATACCGATCAGAAATTGTACGTTTGGACCATTAATAGTTCAGAGTCCTTTGATAAATCAGTTCAATTGGGAGCAGATGGCATGATAACAGATGACTTGGAAATGATTCAAGATCAAGTTACCATTGCTCAAGAAGACCCAGAGTATACTGAATTGCTTTTCAAACAGGCCATGGAATTTTTTAATTTTTAGTAATCAAAAAGAGGTTGAGCCAAAAAAAACCTCTAAAATAGTAAAAAAACGAGCATTGTATCAGTTGGATATGCTCGTTTTTTTAGTGATTTTATTTGGAAGCTAGTTTTTGCCCAGCCTCATTTTACTGGCTATTGAGTAGTTTTACTTTCTGAAGTTGGGGTATTGGACTGTTTTTCATTTTCAGCGGCAGGTTTACTTGGAGTAGGAGTGGAAGAATCCTGAGTTGATGTTTTCTGATCTTCTTTTTTCTCTTCCTTGACACTAGATTTTGGTGTTTCTTCTTGTTGTGTTTTTTCTTGAGAAGTGTTATTTTCCTTATTAGGACTAGTGTTTTCCTGAGGGGATTCCTTTTGAATTTCTTTGACAATGGTTGTCGTCTGGCTTGTCGTAGGTTCTTTTTTAGTATTTTTATTATTATCCAAGGCATTCATGATAGTGATACTTGCGGTAATTAAGCCGAGGATACTACCGATAGTGGCAACAGTTTTTTGAAAGACCGTGAAGCCTTTTTTGATGTGTTCTGTTTTTGGTTTTGAAGTTCTACGATAATTAGACATATATTCTCTCCTTTAATTAAAATTTATTATACCTCATTTCTTTAAAAAAATCTTAAAAAAAGAGGAATTGCCCTTTCTTGTCGCAAGCTCCGTTTCATGATACAATAGAAGGAGTGATTTTAGAAAGCGTGAGAAAACATGATTTACTTTGATAATTCGGCGACGACCAAGCCTTATCCTGAAGCCCTTGAAACCTATATGCAGGTGGCTTCAAAAATTTTAGGAAATCCATCTAGTCTCCATCGTTTGGGAGACCAGGCAACACGAATTTTAGATGCTTCCCGTCAACAGATTGCAGATTTAATCGGTAAGAAAAGCGATGAAATCTTCTTTACTTCTGGTGGGACAGAAGGAGATAACTGGGTCATCAAGGGTGTGGCCTTTGAAAAGGCTCAGTTTGGTAAGCACATCATTGTATCAGCCATTGAACATCCGGCAGTCAAAGAGTCAGCCCTCTGGTTGAAAAGTCAAGGATTTGAAGTGGATTTTGCTCCAGTTGATAACAAAGGATTTGTGGATGTTGAAGCTCTAGCAGATTTGATAAGACCTGATACGACCCTCGTTTCCATCATGGCTGTAAACAATGAAATCGGCTCTGTTCAGCCCATTGAGGCTATTTCAGAACTCTTGGCAGATCAGCCGACTATTTCCTTCCACGTTGATGCTGTTCAGGCACTTGCTAAAATTCCGACTGAAAAGTATCTGACAGAACGAGTGGATTTCGCGACCTTCTCTAGTCACAAGTTTCACGGAGTTCGAGGTGTTGGATTTGTCTATATCAAGTCTGGCAAGAAGATTACCCCTCTTTTAACAGGTGGTGGTCAGGAGCGTGATTATCGCTCGACAACTGAAAATGTGGCAGGGATTGCAGCGACAGCCAAGGCTCTCCGTTTGTCTATGGAAAAGCTAGATTTCTTTACTAGTAAGACAGGACAGATGAAGGCAGTGATTCGCCAAGCTCTTTTAGATTATCCAGATATATTTGTCTTTTCAGATGAGGAAGACTTTGCCCCTCATATCCTGACTTTTGGAATCAAGGGTGTTCGTGGTGAGGTCATTGTTCACGCCTTTGAAGACTATGATATTTTCATCTCAACGACCTCGGCTTGTTCGTCCAAGGCAGGAAAACCAGCCGGAACCCTGATTGCCATGGGAGTGGATAAGGATAAGGCCCAGTCAGCTGTGCGCCTTAGTCTAGACCTTGAAAATGATATGAGTCAGGTCGAGCAGTTTTTGACCAAGTTAAAATTGATTTACAATCAAACTAGAAAAGTAAGATAGGAGCATTCATGCAGTATTCAGAAATAATGATTCGCTACGGTGAGTTGTCAACCAAGGGCAAAAACCGTATGCGTTTCATCAATAAACTTCGCAATAATATTTCAGACGTTTTGTCTATCTATCCCCAAGTTAAGGTAACAGCAGATCGCGACCGTGCCCATGCTTATCTCAATGGAGCTGATTACACAGCAGTAGCAGAATCGCTCAAACAAGTTTTTGGAATTCAAAATTTTTCTCCAGTATATAAGGTAGAAAAATCTGTAGAAGTTCTGAAGTCTGCTGTCCAAGAGATTATGAAAGATATCTACAAGGATGGCATGACCTTTAAGATTTCTAGCAAGCGTAGCGACCACAACTTTGAACTCGACAGTCGTGAACTCAATCAAACACTTGGAGGGGCTGTATTCGAAGCTATTCCAAATGTGCAGGCTCAAATGAAGAGTCCTGATATCAATCTCCAAGTAGAGATTCGAGAAGAGGCAGCCTACCTTTCTTATGAAACTATTCGTGGGGCTGGTGGTTTGCCAGTTGGAACTTCAGGTAAAGGGATGCTTATGTTGTCAGGAGGGATTGATTCACCTGTAGCAGGTTATCTTGCTCTTAAGCGTGGGGTGGATATTGAGGCTGTTCACTTTGCTAGTCCACCATATACTAGTCCCGGTGCCCTCAAGAAAGCGCAGGATTTGACCCGTAAATTGACCAAGTTTGGCGGCAATATCCAGTTTATCGAGGTGCCTTTCACTGAGATTCAAGAGGAAATTAAGGCCAAGGCGCCAGAAGCCTACCTCATGACCTTGACGCGTCGTTTTATGATGCGGATTACTGACCGTATTCGTGAGGTACGAAATGGTTTAGTTATCATCAATGGGGAAAGTCTTGGTCAAGTAGCCAGTCAAACTCTTGAAAGTATGCAGGCTATTAACGCTGTGACCAACACTCCCATCATCCGTCCAGTTGTGACAATGGATAAGTTGGAAATCATTGACATCGCCCAGGAAATTGATACCTTTGACATTTCAATCCAGCCTTTTGAAGACTGTTGTACTATTTTTGCACCTGACCGTCCGAAAACAAATCCTAAGATTAAGAATGCAGAGCAGTACGAAGCGCGTATGGATGTTGAAGGCTTGGTTGAGCGAGCAGTGGCTGGGATTATGATCACTGAGATTACACCTCAAGCCGAAAAAGATGAAGTCGATGACTTGATTGACAATCTGCTCTAATCAGAAAATCCAAAAGAATAGCGAAAATCAGTAAAAAAAGTTAGTTTTTTCTCTAAAAATAGGTGAAAAACTGACTTTTTTTCTATTTTTATGATATAATGAGATAAAATTTTGAATATAGAGAGTTTTCTGACAATGAATCAATCCTACTTTTATTTAAAAATGAAAGAACACAAACTCAAGGTTCCTTATACAGGTAAGGAACGCCGTGTACGTGTTCTTCTTCCTAAAGATTATGAGAAAGATACGGATCGTTCTTATCCTGTTGTTTACTTTCATGATGGGCAAAATGTCTTTTATAGTAAGGAATCTTTTATTGGTCACTCGTGGAAGATTATCCCAGCTATTAAACGAAATCCGGATATCAGTCGCATGATTGTCGTTGCCATTGACAATGATGGCATGGGGCGGATGAATGAGTATGCGGCTTGGAAGTTCCAAGAATCTCCTATTCCGGGGCAGCAGTTTGGTGGTAAAGGGGTGGAGTATGCTGAGTTTGTGATGGAGGTGGTCAAGCCTTTTATTGATGAGACCTACCGTACCAAAGCTGATCGCCAGCATACGGCTATGATTGGTTCCTCACTAGGAGGAAATATCACCCAGTTTATCGGTTTGGAATACCAAGACCAAATTGGTTGTCTAGGGGTCTTTTCATCTGCTAACTGGCTCCACCAAGAAGCATTTAACCGTTATATCGAGCGACAGAAACTATCGCCTGACCAGCGCATCTTCATCTATGTAGGAACAGAAGAAGCAGATGATACAGACAAGACCTTGATGGCTGGTAATATCAAACAAGCCTATATCGACTCGTCGCTACGCTATTACCATGATTTGATAGCAGGGGGAGTTCATCTGGATAATCTTGTACTGAAAGTTCAGTCTGGTGCCATCCATAGTGAAATTCCTTGGTCGGAAAATTTACCAGATTGTTTGAGATTTTTTGCAGAAAAATGGTAAAGTAAGAAAGGAAAAAACGAAATGAATATTGAACATCTTAGCCACTGGAGTGGCAATCTTAACCGTGAAATGTACCTCAACCGTTATGGACATGCTGGGATTCCAGTTGTGGTCTTTGCTTCATCAGGTGGTAGTCACAACGAATACTATGATTTTGGCATGATTGATGCCTGTGCTTCCTTGATCGAAGAAGGTCGTGTCCAGTTCTTTACCCTATCCAGTGTAGATAGTGAGAGCTGGTTGGCCACTTGGAAAAATGGTCACGACCAAGCAGAGATGCACCGTGCCTACGAACGCTATGTGATTGAGGAGGCTATTCCTTTTATCAAGCATAAAACAGGTTGGTTTGATGGCATGATGACGACAGGTTGCTCCATGGGCGCCTACCATGCAGTCAACTTTTTCCTCCAGCATCCAGATGTCTTTACCAAGGTGATCGCTCTTAGTGGTGTTTACGATGCACGTTTCTTTGTCGGCGATTATTACAATGATGATGCCATTTACCAAAACTCGCCAGTAGATTATATCTGGAATCAGAACGATGGCTGGTTTATCGACCGTTACCGTCAGGCAGAGATTGTGCTTTGTACGGGACTTGGTGCCTGGGAACAAGACGGTCTACCATCTTTCTACAAGCTCAAAGAAGCTTTTGATCAGAAACAAATTCCAGCTTGGTTTGCTGAATGGGGACACGATGTCGCTCACGACTGGGAATGGTGGCGCAAACAAATACCTTATTTCCTCGGCAATCTCTATTTATAAAAGGAGCTACCTATGAATTACCTTGTTATTTCTCCCTATTATCCGCAAAATTTTCAACAGTTTACTATCGAACTAGCCAATAAAGGCATCACAGTCTTGGGAATTGGTCAAGAACCTTACGAGCAATTGGATGAGCCCTTGCGCAATAGCTTGACCGAGTATTTCCGTGTAGACAATCTTGAGAACATAGACGAAGTCAAACGAGCAGTTGCTTTTCTCTTTTATAAACATGGCCCAATTGACCGCATCGAGTCCCACAATGAATATTGGCTTGAGTTGGACGCAGCACTCAGAGAACAATTTAATATTTTTGGTGCCAAACCAGAGGATCTCAAAAAGACTAAATTTAAGTCTGAAATGAAGAAACTTTTCAAAAAAGCAGGTGTTCCTGTGGTACCTGGAGCTGTTATCAAGACGGAAGCAGATGTTGATCAAGCAGTGAAAGAAATCGGTCTTCCAATGATTGCCAAACCTAATAATGGAGTGGGAGCAGCCGCAACCTTTAAGCTTGAGACAGAAAACGATATCAATCACTTCAAGCGAGAATGGGACCATTCGACCGTTTATTTCTTTGAGAAATTTGTCACTTCCAGTGAAATTTGTACCTTTGATGGTCTTGTGGACAAGGATGGAAAGATTGTCTTTTCAACGACCTTTGACTACGCCTATACACCGCTTGATCTCATGATGTACAAGATGGACAATTCTTACTATGTGCTCAAGGATATGGACCTCAAACTGCGCAAGTATGGTGAGGCTATTGTTAAGGAATTTGGGATGAAAGAACGTTTCTTCCATATTGAGTTCTTCCGTGAGGGAGACGATTTTATCGCTATTGAGTACAATAACCGCCCTGCAGGTGGTTTCACTATCGATGTTTATAACTTTGCGCATTCTTTAGACCTCTATCGTGGCTATGCAGATATTGTTGCAGGAGAGGAGTTCCCAGCGTCAGAATTTGCATCTCAGTATTGTTTGGCTACATCACGTCGTGCAAATGCCCATTATGTCTATTCTGAGGAGGACTTGCTTGCCAAATACAGCCATCAGTTCAAGGTTAAGAAAATCATGCCAGCGGCCTTTTCAGAACTTCAAGGAGATTACCTGTATATGCTGACAACTCCGAGTCGACAAGAAATGGAGCAGATGATTGCAGATTTCGGACAACGTCAAGAATAAGAACTCTCGGATTAAGGAAATTCACTCCCTTAATCCTTTTGCTTTTTTATACTCTTCGAAAATCTCTTCAAACCACGTCAGCGTCGCCTTATCGTAGGTATGGTTACTGACT
>NZ_VMMJ01000012.1:38245-52787 GCF_013277145.1 Streptococcus sp. 3705
ATCTACAACCTCAAAACGGTGTTTTGAGTAGCCTGCGGCTAACTTCCTAGTTTGCTCTTTGATTTTCATTGAGTATTACAATAAATAAAATCGCTTTTTTATATAATCTTTTGGGAAAGTAGTTGCTAAAAGATATAAAAATTGATAGAATAAGAATTATCTAAAAAATTTTAAGGAGAATCTAGCAAATGGATTTCACATGGGCACTGAAGTATGCCACTGAATTTTTGGGAACTGCCATTTTGATCATTCTTGGGAATGGTGCAGTTGCCAACGTTGAACTTAAAGGTACGAAAGGTCACCAAAGTGGCTGGATCGTCATCGCTGTTGGTTATGGTATGGGGGTTATGATCCCAGCCTTAATGTTTGGTAACGTATCTGGGAACCACATCAACCCTGCCTTCACTCTAGGACTTGCAGTTAGCGGTCTTTTCCCTTGGGCACAAGTGGTACCTTACATTATCGCGCAAGTATTGGGGGCTATCTTTGGTCAAGCCTTAGTTGTGGCAACACACCGTCCATTCTACTTGAAAACTGAAAACCCAAATAACATCTTGGGAACTTTCTCAACTATTTCAAGTATTGACCATGGTACAAAAGAAAGTCGCTATGCAGCAACTGTCAATGGTTTGATTAACGAGTTTGTTGGTTCATTTGTTTTGTTCTTTGCAGCTCTTGGTTTGACTAAAAACTTCTTTGGTGCTGAAGTGCTTCAATACATGAAACAAATGGCAACACAAGCAGGACAAACAGTTGATTTTTCTGACTTGGCTATTAAAGCACAGGTTGCTCCACACACTGCTTCAGGACTTTCAGTAGCTCACTTGGCACTTGGTTTCCTTGTTATGGCTTTGGTAACATCACTTGGTGGACCTACAGGACCTGCCTTGAACCCAGCCCGTGACTTGGGACCACGTCTCCTTCATGCTTTCCTTCCAAAATCAGTTCTTGGTGAGCACAAAGGTGATTCAAAATGGTGGTATTCTTGGGTACCGGTAGTAGCACCTATCGCAGCAGCAATTGCGGCAGTAGCTATCTTCAAATTCCTTTACCTATAAGAAATTGAAACCGAGGAAAGCCTCGGTTTTTTAGATGAAATTTTTATGAAAAATCGGTAAATTTGAGCATAATATCTTGTAAAAAATTCTAAAATCCTTTAAAATAAAAGAGTTGGAGGAATTTATGAATGTAAATCAGATTGTACGGATTATTCCTACTTTAAAAGTTAATAATAGAAAATTAAATGAAACATTTTATATCGAAACCCTCGGCATGAAGGCCTTGTTAGAAGAGTCAGCCTTTTTGTCATTAGGGGATCAAACGGGTCTTGAAAAGCTGGTTTTAGAAGAAGCTCCAAGTATGCGTACTCGTAAGGTAGAGGGAAGAAAAAAACTAGCTAGATTGGTTGTCAAGGTGGAAAATTCCATGGAAATCGAAGGACTCTTATCTAAAATAGATTCGATTCATCGATTATATAAAGGTCAAAATGGCTATGCTTTTGAAATTTTCTCTCCAGAAGATGATTTGATTTTGATTCATGCGGAAGATGATAGAGCTAGTCTAGTAGAAGTAGAAGAAAAGCCTGAATTTCAAACAGATTTGGAATCAAGTTCTTTGAGTAAATTTGATATTTCTATGGAATTACATCTCCCAACTGATATCGAAAGTTTCTTGGAATCATCTGAAATTGGGGCATCCCTTGATTTTATCCCAGCTCAGGGGCAAGATTTGACTGTGGACAATACAGTTACTTGGGACTTGTCTATGCTCAAGTTTCTGGTCAATGAACTAGATATAGCAAGTCTTAGCCAGAAGTTTGAGTCTACCGAATATTTTATTCCTAAGTCTGAAAAATTCTTCCTTGGAAAAGATCGAAATAATGTTGAATTGTGGTTTGAAGAAGTATGAAGTGGACCAAGATTATTAAAAAAATAGAAGAACAAATCGAGGCAGGGATTTATCCCGGAGCCTCTTTTGCGTATTTTAAGGACAATCAATGGACGGAGTGCTATTTAGGACAGAGTGACCCAGAGCATGGCTTGCAGACAGATGCAGGACTAGTTTATGACCTAGCCAGTGTCAGCAAGGTTGTTGGGGTTGGTACAGTTTTTACCTTTTTGTGGGAAAAAGGTCAATTAGATATTGATAGGCCTGTAACAGATTTTTTAGCTGAGAGTGATTATCCAGACATCACTATTCGCCAGCTCTTGACTCATGCTACAGATCTTGATCCTTTTATTCCCAATCGTGATCTTTTAACAGCCTCAGAATTAAAGGAAGCCATGTTTCATCTCAACAGACGAAGTCAGCCTGCCTTTCTTTATTCGGATGTTCATTTTTTGCTTTTAGGTTTTATTTTGGAAAGAATCTTTAATCAAGATTTGGATGTGATTTTACAGGAGCAAGTTTTTAAACCTTGGGGAATGACGGAAACCCAATTTGGTCCTGTTGAGTTTGCTGTTCCAACAGTCAGAGGTGTAGAGGCAGGTCTGGTACATGATCCCAAGGCTCGCCTTTTGGGCAGACACGCTGGTAGTGCCGGTTTATTTTCGACAGTAAAGGATTTACAAATCTTTTTAGAACACTATTTAGCAGATGATTTTGCAAGAAATTTGAGTCAAAATTTTTCTCCTTTGGATGACAAGGAACGTTCTTTAGCATGGAATTTGGAAGGAGATTGGCTAGACCATACGGGCTATACAGGTACCTTTATCATGTGGAATCGTCAGAAGCAAGAAGCGGTCATTTTCCTATCGAATCGTACCTATGAAAAGGATGAGAGGGCTCAATGGATTGTAGACCGCAATCAAGTGATGGACTTGATTCGCAAAGAAGAGTAAGGAGAGACATGTCAAATAGTTTAAAAGGGACTCTATTAACAGTTGTGGCTGGGATTGCTTGGGGCTTGTCAGGAACGAGTGGCCAATACCTGATGGCACACGGAATTTCGGCTCTGGTTTTGACCAACTTGCGTCTTTTAATCGCTGGTGGAATTCTCATGCTCTTGGCTTATGCTACTGCAAAGGATAAAATGCTGGCCTTTTTAAAGGATAGAAAGAGCTTGCTGTCTCTTCTTATTTTTGCTCTGATTGGTCTCTTCCTCAACCAATTCGCCTATCTAACTGCTATTCAGGAAACCAATGCAGGAACTGCGACGGTGCTTCAGTACGTTTGTCCTGTCGGGATTTTGATTTATAGCTGTATCAAGGATAAGGTGGCGCCGACACTAGGAGAGATTGTTTCTATCATATTAGCTATCGGAGGAACCTTCCTGATCGCAACTCATGGGCAGTTGGACCAGTTATCTATGACACCTGCAGGTCTGTTCTGGGGTCTCTTTTCTGCTCTGACTTACGCACTTTATATCATTTTGCCCATAGCCTTGATTAAGAAGTGGGGGAGCAGTTTGGTCATTGGTGTGGGAATGGTCATAGCAGGTTTGGTCGCCCTTCCTTTTACAGGAGTTCTACAGACTGCTATCCCAACAAGTCTTGATTTTCTCCTTGCTTTTGCAGGTATTATCCTTATCGGGACTGTCTTTGCCTATACAGCCTTTCTAAAAGGAGCCAGTCTGATTGGGCCGGTTAAGTCAAGTTTGTTGGCTTCAATTGAACCAATCTCGGCGGTTTTCTTTGCTTTCCTAATTATGAATGAACAATTTTATCCTATTGATTTTCTTGGTATGGCAATGATTTTAATTGCAGTCACTTTGATTTCGTTGAAAGATTTATTGTTAGAGAAATAAAAAAGACTCTTTGTCCGTGACAGAGAGTTTTTGCGTAGTATTTTATACTAAATGAAAATCAAAGAGCAAAATAGGAAACTAGCCGCAGGCTGTACTTGAGTACGGCAAGGCGACGTTGACACGTTTTGAATTTGATTTTCGAAGAGTATTAATTGTTTTCAAGATAAAATTCAAAACGTTCGCCTACATACTGACTTTTTACGTATTCAAATGCAGTACCATCTTCTAGGTAGGAAACCTGAGTCAGACCAAGAATAGCATGTCCTTTTTCAACTTCCAAATAGTGGGCAATCTTTTCTTTAGCAAGGCGAGCATAAATAGTCTGCTGTGATTTACCGATGCGGTAGCCATGTTTTTGCAAAGTTTGGAAGAAATGACTGGTGATTTCTTCCTTTTTAAAGTCCTTAATGAATTTTTCAGGAATAGAAGCAACCTCATAAACCAGAGGAACTTTGTCGGCATAGCGAACACGTTCCATTCGGATAATGTTTTCGGTTGGAGAAATTCCTAACTTAGCAACTTCTTGCTCATTGGGAATGGTTTTTCTGTAGGAAATGAGCTGGCTAGAGGGAACTTTACCTTGGGACTTAACAATTTCAGTAAAACTGGTTGTCCCTCGCATCTTTTCCTGTACACGTGTACTGGAAACAAAAGTGCCGCTTCCTACACGACGCTCTAAAACACCTTCTTCGACTAATAGAGATACGGCTTGGCGGAGGGTCATGCGGCTGACTGCAAACTGCTCTGCTAAATCTCGTTCACTGGGAAGCCTCTCCCCAATAGCCCAACGATGTTCGTCAATATCCTTTTTAATCTGATCGTGGATTTTCATATAAGCAGGTAGCATATTTTTCTCTTCATTTCTATCTTTTCTCTATTGTACCCCAATAAACTAGAAAAAGTCAAACTTCGCCTTGTTTAGTTGGTAATTAGGTCTTATTTGTGATAGAATATTGGAAAAGATATTTCTTTTGAGAAAGGAAAAAGATGAGTAACATTTCAACTGATTTGAAAGATGTCGAAAAAATCATCGTATTGGACTATGGTAGCCAGTACAACCAGCTGATTTCACGCCGTATCCGTGAGATTGGTGTTTTTTCAGAACTAAAGAGCCATAAAATTTCAGCTGCTGAAGTTCGTGAAATCAATCCTGTAGGAATTATCCTTTCAGGCGGTCCAAACTCTGTATACGAAGATGGTTCATTTGATATTGACCCAGAAATCTTCGAACTTGGAATTCCTATTTTGGGAATCTGTTATGGTATGCAGTTATTGACCCATAAACTTGGAGGAAAAGTTGTTCCTGCAGGTGATGCTGGAAATCGTGAATATGGTCAATCAACTCTTACTCACACACCATCAGCTCTTTTTGAATCAACACCTGATGAACAGACTGTATTGATGAGTCATGGTGATGCTGTAACAGAGATTCCTGCTGATTTCGTTCGTACTGGAACTTCAGCTGACTGTCCATACGCAGCCATTGAAAATCCAGATAAACACATTTACGGTATCCAATTCCACCCAGAAGTTCGTCATTCTGTATACGGTAATGATATCCTTCGTAACTTTGCCCTTAACATCTGTAAGGCTAAAGGCGACTGGACAATGGATAACTTCATTGACATGCAGATTCAAAAAATCCGTGAAACAGTCGGTGACAAACGTGTCCTTCTTGGTCTATCAGGTGGGGTAGACTCATCTGTCGTTGGGGTTCTTCTCCAAAAAGCGATTGGCGATCAATTGATCTGTATCTTCGTAGACCACGGTCTTCTTCGTAAAGGAGAAGCGGACCAAGTTATGGACATGCTTGGTGGTAAGTTTGGTTTGAATATCGTTAAAGCAGACGCTGCTAAACGTTTCCTTGATAAACTTGCTGGCGTTTCTGACCCTGAACAAAAACGTAAAATCATCGGTAACGAGTTTGTCTATGTATTCGATGACGAAGCAAGCAAGCTCAAAGGTGTGAAATTCCTTGCTCAAGGGACCTTATATACAGACGTTATCGAGTCTGGTACAGATACAGCTCAAACTATTAAGTCACACCACAACGTGGGTGGTCTTCCAGAAGACATGCAGTTTGAACTCATCGAACCACTCAACACTCTTTATAAGGACGAAGTTCGTGCCCTAGGTACAGAGCTTGGTATGCCAGACCATATCGTATGGCGCCAACCATTCCCAGGACCAGGACTTGCGATCCGTGTCATGGGTGAAATCACTGAAGAAAAACTAGAAACAGTTCGTGAGTCAGACGCTATTCTTCGTGAGGAAATTGCTAAAGCTGGCCTTGACCGCGATATCTGGCAATACTTCACTGTTAACACAGGAGTTCGTTCAGTTGGTGTTATGGGTGATGGTCGTACATATGACTACACGATTGCAATCCGTGCCATCACCTCTATTGATGGTATGACTGCTGACTTTGCCAAAATTCCTTGGGAAGTCCTTCAAAAAATCTCAGTACGTATCGTAAATGAAGTGGATCATGTGAACCGTATCGTCTATGATATTACAAGTAAACCACCTGCAACAGTTGAGTGGGAGTAGTTAACTAAGGACTAATTTATGTAGTTTAATGAGCCAGTATCTTTGGGTACTGGTTTTTACTTTTCTAGACTTTTTGACTACTTGTTAAAACTGGGTGAATTTTCGACAGTTTATCAGTCATGATGCACAGCTTAAAAGATTAGAATTGTCAAAACAATCCGTCTAGGCTTGATTTTATCCCTTATTTACTATAAAATGAGAAGGAAAAACGTCAAACTTTTATATTGCAAATAGGAGAAAACATGACAAAAACATTAAAACGTCCTGAGGTTTTATCACCTGCAGGGACTTTAGAGAAGCTAAAAGTAGCTGTTCAGTATGGGGCAGATGCTGTCTTTATCGGTGGTCAGGCCTATGGTCTTCGTAGCCGTGCAGGCAACTTTACTTTCGAACAGATGGAAGAAGGCGTGCAGTTTGCGGCTAAGTATGGAGCTAAGGTCTATGTAGCTGCCAATATGGTTATGCACGAAGGAAATGAAGCTGGTGCTGGTGAGTGGTTCCGTAAACTACGTGATATCGGCATTGCAGCAGTTATCGTATCTGACCCAGCCTTGATTATGATTGCAGCGACAGAAGCACCAGGTCTTGAAATCCATCTCTCTACTCAAGCCAGTGCCACTAACTATGAAACTCTTGAGTTCTGGAAAGAACTGGGTTTGACTCGTGTCGTTTTAGCGCGTGAGGTTTCAATGGAAGAATTAGCTGAAATCCGCAAACGTACAGATGTTGAAATTGAAGCCTTTGTCCATGGAGCTATGTGTATTTCATACTCTGGACGTTGTACTCTTTCAAACCATATGAGTATGCGTGATGCTAACCGTGGTGGTTGCTCTCAGTCTTGCCGTTGGAAGTACGACCTTTACGATATGCCATTTGGGAAAGAACGTAAGAGCCTTAAGGGTGAGATTCCAGAAGAATTTTCAATGTCAGCCGTTGATATGTCTATGATTGACCATATCCCAGATATGATTGAAAATGGTGTGGACAGTCTAAAAATCGAAGGACGTATGAAGTCTATTCACTACGTATCAACAGTAACCAACTGCTACAAGGCGGCTGTGGATGCCTATCTTGAAAGTCCTGAAAAGTTTGAAGCTATCAAACAAGACTTGGTGGACGAGATGTGGAAGGTTGCCCAACGTGAATTGGCAACAGGTTTCTACTATGGTACACCATCTGAAAATGAGCAGTTGTTTGGTGCTCGTCGTAAAATTCCTGAGTATAAGTTTGTCGCTGAGGTAGTTTCTTATGATGAGGCGACACAAACAGCAACTATTCGTCAACGGAACGTGATTAACGAAGGCGACCAAGTTGAGTTTTATGGTCCAGGTTTCCGTCATTTTGAAACGTATATCGAAGATTTGCACGATGCCAAAGGAAATAAGATCGATCGCGCTCCAAATCCAATGGAACTCTTGACAATCAAGGTTCCACAACCTGTGCAAGCAGGAGATATGGTTCGAGCTCTTAAAGAGGGGCTTATCAATCTTTATAAGGAAGATGGAACCAGCGTCACAGTTCGTGCTTAATAAACATTAAATAAGAACTACTAACAATAGATTGACCTTAATCCGAGATTCCCCTCTCGGATTTTGTGTTGCTTTCATTAAATTTACAGGTAAGACTTGCTAGCTTCAGTAAATATACACAAGTTTTTCAGAATAGAGTGAAATACGAAAGAAAATGGAAGTAATTTTCATTAAACGCTTCCAATGTGCAAAAAAAGTTGACAAATTTAAATTTTAGGACTACACTAAGTAAGTAAATTTTATTTTAAAGGAGAATTCGTTATGAATTTAACATTTTTAGGCTTATGTATTGCCTGTATGGGCGTATCTGTCGGTGAAGGTTTATTGATGAATGGACTGTTTAAATCAGTAGCACGCCAACCAGATATGCTTTCTGAGTTTCGTAGTTTGATGTTTTTAGGTGTTGCCTTTATTGAAGGAACTTTCTTTGTAACTCTTGTCTTCTCATTTATTATCAAATAAATACATGGAACGAGAAGAAAAGGGAGGATTTTAGATGGAAGAAAGTATTAATCCAATCATCTCTATTGGTCCTGTTATCTTCAATCTGACTATGTTAGCCATGACCTTGTTGATTGTGGGAGTTATTTTTGTCTTTATTTATTGGGCAAGCCGCAATATGACCTTGAAACCCAAAGGAAAGCAAAATGTACTTGAGTATGTCTATGACTTTGTTATTGGATTTACAGAACCTAACATTGGTTCGCGCTACATGAAAGATTACTCACTCTTTTTCCTTTGTTTATTTCTTTTCATGGTGATTGCCAATAACCTTGGCTTAATGACAAAGCTTCAAACGATCGATGGGACTAACTGGTGGAGTTCGCCAACCGCTAATTTACAGTATGACTTAACCTTATCTTTTCTTGTCATTTTGTTGACACATATAGAAAGCGTTCGTCGTCGTGGATTTAAAAAAAGTATAAAATCTTTTATGAGTCCTGTTTTTGTCATACCGATGAATATCTTGGAAGAATTTACAAACTTCTTATCTTTGGCTTTGCGGATTTTTGGGAATATCTTTGCAGGAGAGGTCATGACGAGTTTGTTACTTCTTCTTTCCCACCAAGCTATTTATTGGTATCCAGTAGCCTTTGGAGCTAATTTGGCTTGGACTGCATTTTCTGTCTTTATTTCCTGCATCCAAGCTTATGTCTTTACTCTTTTGACATCTGTGTATTTAGGGAATAAGATTAATATTGAAGAGGAATAGAAAGGAGTAACTGATGCACGTAACAGTAGGTGAATTGATTGGTAATTTTATTTTAATCACTGGCTCTTTTATTCTTTTGCTAGTCTTGATTAAAAAATTTGCATGGTCTAATATTACAGGCATTTTCGAAGAAAGAGCTGAAAAAATTGCTACTGATATTGACAGTGCTGAAGAAGCCCGTCAAAAAGCAGAAGTATTGGCTCAAAAACGCGAAGATGAATTGGCTGGTAGCCGTAAAGAAGCCAAGGCAATCATTGAGAATGCGAAAGCAACAGCTGAGAAAAGTAAGGCTAGTATTTTAGTAGATGCTAAACTAGAAGCAGGACGCTTAAAAGAAAAAGCAAACCAAGAAATTGCTCAAAACAAAGCTGAAGCTTTACAAAGCGTTAAGGGTGAGGTAGCAGATTTGACCATCAGCCTAGCTGGTAAAATCATCTCACAAAACCTTGACGGTCATGCCCATAAAGAACTCATTGATCAGTATATCGATCAGCTAGGAGAAGCTTAATGGACAAGAAAACAGTAAAGGTAATTGAAAAATACAGCATGCCTTTTGTCCAATTGGTACTTGAAAAAGGAGAAGAAGCCCGTATCTTTTCAGACTTGACTCAAATCAAGCAAGTTGCTGAAGAAACAGGTCTGCCTTCTTTTTTAAAACAAGTGGCAGTAGACGAGTCTGACAAGGAAAAAACAATTGCTTTTTTTCAAGACTCTGTGTCACCTTTAATACAAAACTTTATCCAGGTTCTGGCCTACAATCACAGAGCAAATCTTTTTTATGATGTGCTTGTAGATTGCTTGAACCGACTTGAAAAAGAAACAAATCGATTTGAAGTGACGATTACTGCTGCTCATCCTTTAACGGATGAACAAAAGAGTCGTTTGCTCCCTTTGATTGAGAAGAAAATGTCTCTGAAAGTGCGGAGTGTAAAAGAACAAATCGATGAAAGTCTCATTGGTGGTTTTGTCATTTTTGCCAATCACAAGACAATTGATGTGAGTATTAAACAACAACTTAAAGTTGTTAAAGAAAATTTGAAATAGAAAGTGGTGTTCTTTTGGCAATTAACGCACAAGAAATCAGCGCTTTAATTAAGCAACAAATTGAAAATTTCAAACCCAATTTTGATGTGACTGAAACAGGTGTTGTAACCTATATCGGGGATGGTATCGCACGTGCTCATGGCCTTGAAAATGCCATGAGTGGAGAGTTGTTGATTTTTGAAAACGGCTCTTATGGTATGGCTCAAAACTTGGAGTCAACAGACGTTGGTATTATCATCCTAGGTGACTTTACAGATATCCGTGAAGGCGATACAATCCGCCGTACAGGTAAAATCATGGAAGTCCCAGTAGGTGAAAGTCTGATTGGTCGTGTTGTGGATCCGCTTGGTCGTCCAGTTGATGGTCTTGGAGAAATCCACACTGATAAAACTCGTCCAGTAGAAGCGCCAGCTCCTGGTGTTATGCAACGTAAGTCTGTATCAGAACCATTGCAAACTGGTTTGAAAGCTATTGACGCCCTTGTACCGATTGGTCGTGGTCAACGTGAGTTGATTATTGGGGACCGTCAGACAGGGAAAACAACCATTGCGATTGATACAATCTTGAACCAAAAAGGTCAAGATATGATCTGTATCTATGTTGCGATTGGACAAAAAGAATCAACAGTTCGTACGCAAGTAGAAACACTACGTCAGTACGGTGCCTTGGATTACACAATCGTTGTGACAGCCTCTGCTTCACAACCATCTCCATTGCTCTTCCTAGCTCCTTATGCTGGGGTTGCCATGGCGGAAGAATTTATGTACCAAGGGAAACATGTTTTGATTGTTTATGATGATTTATCAAAACAAGCGGTAGCTTATCGTGAACTGTCACTCTTGCTTCGTCGTCCTCCAGGTCGTGAAGCCTTCCCAGGGGATGTTTTCTACCTTCACAGCCGTTTGCTTGAGCGCTCAGCTAAAGTTTCTGATGAACTTGGTGGTGGATCAATTACAGCCCTACCGTTTATCGAGACCCAAGCAGGAGATATCTCAGCCTATATCGCAACCAACGTGATTTCAATCACTGATGGACAAATCTTCCTTGGTGATGGTCTCTTCAATGCAGGTATTCGTCCAGCCATCGATGCGGGTTCATCTGTATCACGTGTAGGTGGTTCTGCGCAAATCAAAGCCATGAAGAAGGTTGCTGGTACACTTCGTATCGACCTTGCTTCATACCGTGAATTGGAAGCCTTCACTAAGTTTGGTTCTGACTTGGACGCAGCAACACAGGCTAAGTTGAACCGCGGTCGTCGTACAGTTGAGGTCTTGAAACAACCTGTTCACAAACCATTACCTGTTGAGAAACAAGTAACCATTCTCTATGCTTTGACACATGGTTTCTTGGATACTGTTCCAGTAGATGATATTGTTCGTTTCGAGGAAGAGTTCCATGCCTTCTTTGATGCTCAACATCCAGAGATTTTGGAAACCATTCGTGATACAAAAGACTTGCCAGAAGAAGCAGTCTTGGATGCTGCGATTACAGAGTTTCTCAATCAATCTAGCTTCCAATAAGAATAGAGGTGTCAGATGGCAGTATCTCTAAATGATATTAAAACAAAAATCGCCTCAACAAAAAATACGAGTCAAATCACTAATGCCATGCAAATGGTATCAGCTGCTAAGCTAGGTCGCTCTGAAGAAGCTGCTCGCAACTTCCAAGTTTACGCTCAGAAAGTTCGCAAACTTTTGACAGATATTCTTCATGGTAATGGAGCTGGTGGCTCAACCAATCCCATGCTGATTAGCCGTCCTGTGAAGAAGACAGGCTATATCGTTATCACTTCAGACCGCGGTTTGGTTGGAGGTTATAATTCCTCTATTCTGAAAGCCGTTATGGAGTTGAAAGAAGAATACCACCCAGACGGTACAGGTTTTGAAATGATCTGTATTGGTGGAATGGGAGCTGATTTCTTTAAGGCTCGTGGTATTCAACCACTTTATGAACTACGTGGCTTGGCAGACCAACCTAGCTTTGATCAAGTTCGTAAGATTATTTCAAAAACTGTTGAAATGTACCAAAATGAACTCTTTGATGAGCTTTATGTTTGCTACAACCACCATGTCAATACGCTAACCAGTCAAATGCGTGTGGAACAAATGCTTCCGATTGTTGACTTGGATCCAAATGAAGCGGATGAAGACTACAGCTTGACTTTTGAATTGGAAACCAGCCGAGAAGAAATTTTGGAGCAGTTGTTGCCTCAATTTGCAGAAAGTATGATTTACGGTGCTATTATCGATGCCAAGACAGCTGAAAATGCTGCAGGTATGACCGCTATGCAAACAGCGACAGATAATGCTAAGAAAGTCATCAATGATTTGACAATTCAGTATAACCGTGCCAGACAGGCGGCGATTACACAAGAAATTACAGAAATCGTAGCAGGTGCTAGTGCCTTAGAATAGGCTTTAGTCCAGCTCGTATGAAAATGAACTTAGGACCTAGTTGAGCTAGGAACCGACAGTATCTTATATAGAATAGGAGAAGGAGATGAGTTCAGGTAAAATTGCTCAGGTTATCGGTCCCGTTGTAGACGTCTTGTTTGCAGCAGGGGAAAAACTTCCTGAGATTAACAATGCACTTGTCGTCTACAAAAATGACGAAAGAAAAACAAAAATCGTCCTTGAAGTAGCCTTAGAGTTGGGAGATGGTATGGTCCGTACTATCGCCATGGAATCAACAGATGGTTTGACTCGTGGAATGGAAGTATTGGACACAGGTCGTCCAATCTCTGTACCAGTAGGTAAAGAAACTTTGGGACGTGTCTTCAACGTTTTGGGAGATACCATTGACTTGGAAGCTCCTTTTACAGAAGATGCAGAGCGTCAGCCAATTCATAAAAAAGCTCCAACTTTTGATGAGTTGTCTACCTCTTCTGAAATCCTTGAAACAGGGATTAAGGTTATCGACCTTCTTGCCCCTTACCTTAAAGGTGGTAAAGTTGGACTCTTCGGTGGTGCCGGAGTTGGTAAAACCGTCTTAATCCAAGAGTTGATTCACAACATTGCCCAAGAACACGGTGGTATTTCAGTATTTACTGGTGTTGGGGAACGTACTCGTGAGGGGAACGACCTTTACTGGGAAATGAAAGAATCAGGCGTTATCGAGAAAACAGCCATGGTATTTGGTCAGATGAATGAGCCACCAGGAGCACGTATGCGTGTTGCCCTTACTGGTTTGACAATCGCTGAATACTTCCGTGATGTAGAAGGCCAAGACGTGCTTCTCTTTATCGATAATATCTTCCGTTTCACTCAGGCTGGTTCAGAAGTATCTGCCCTTTTGGGTCGTATGCCATCAGCCGTTGGTTACCAACCAACACTTGCTACGGAAATGGGTCAATTGCAAGAGCGTATTACATCAACTAAGAAGGGTTCGGTAACCTCTATCCAGGCTATCTATGTGCCAGCGGATGACTATACTGACCCAGCGCCAGCAACAGCCTTCGCTCACTTGGATTCTACTACAAACTTGGAACGTAAGTTGGTACAATTGGGTATCTACCCAGCCGTTGACCCACTTGCTTCAAGTTCACGTGCCTTGGCACCTGAAATCGTTGGAGAAGAGCACTATGCAGTTGCTGCTGAAGTAAAACGTGTCCTTCAACGTTACCATGAATTGCAAGATATTATTGCTATCCTTGGTATGGATGAGCTTTCTGATGAAGAAAAGACCTTGGTTGCTCGTGCCCGTCGTATCCAGTTCTTCTTGTCACAAAACTTCAACGTTGCGGAACAATTTACTGGTCAGCCAGGTTCTTATGTTCCAGTTGCTGAAACGGTACGTGGCTTTAAGGAAATCCTTGATGGTAAATACGACCACTTGCCAGAAGATGCCTTCCGTGGTGTAGGTTCTATCGAAGATGTGATTGCAAAAGCTGAAAAAATGGGATTTTAAGAGGTGATCTATGGCTCAGTTAACTGTCCAGATCGTGACACCAGATGGTCTCGTCTATGATCACCATGCCAGCTATGTATCGGTTCGAACTCTGGATGGTGAGATGGGGATCTTGCCACGACATGAAAATATGATTGCGGTTTTAGCAGTTGATGAAGTAAAGGTGAAACGTATTGATGACAAAGATCACGTGAACTGGATTGCAGTAAACGGTGGCGTTATTGAAATTGCCAATGATATGATTACAATCGTCGCTGACTCTGCAGAACGTGCTCGTGATATCGATATCAGTCGTGCAGAACGTGCCAAACTTCGTGCAGAACGTGCAATTGAAGAAGCACAAGACAAACACTTGATTGACCAAGAACGTCGTGCGAAGATTGCACTGCAACGTGCCATTAACCGTATTAATGTCGGAAATAGACTATAAGAAAAAATGAACTTGGTAACTCAAGTTCATTTTTTATGGTGTTTTATACTCAATAAAAATCAAAAAGCAAACATAGGAAGTTAGCCATAGGTTGCTCAAAACACAGTTTTGAGGTTGCAGATAGA
>NZ_VMMJ01000012.1:52821-60711 GCF_013277145.1 Streptococcus sp. 3705
AGAGATTTTTGAAGAGTATTAAGGAGCAAAACGGATGCAGACTGCTTCGGGAACATGGAAGTCGTTGGAGAGTTCTGCTAGACGACCATTGTCACAATTACGTTTAAAGATAGTTGCATTGTCAGAGTCTTGGTGGACAGCAATGAGAAATTTTTGGTCGGGTGTCAAATCAAAATCACGTGGGGTCTGACCATGCGTTGGAACGATTTCTAGCAATTCTAAGCTACCATCCGCAAGGATGGTATATACTGCGATAGAATCATGGCCACGGTTAGAAGCGTAGAGGTATTTACCGTCTTTAGAGAGACGAATAGCAGCGGTTCCATTAAAGCCTTCGTAAGCTTCTGGTAAAGTTGAAATGACCTGCATACGTTCAAATTCGCCAACGCCATCGTAGATTAAAACCTCGATAGTGCTATTGAGTTCACAAATGAGATAAGCGATTTTATAGTGGTTATGGAAAACAATATGACGAGAACCAGCTCCAGGAATACTATTGTAGGTATAGAGCTTAGATAATTTCCCTTCTTGATCAAGGTCATAAGTAATAACTTGGTCAGTTCCTAAGTCGCAGGTTACTAGATAGTGGTCAGGTGTTAAATCTGTATAGTGAACATGGGGGGAAGCTTGATTTTCATGTGGACCTTGGCCACTGTGTTGATCCATATCACTAAGTAGAAGACTACCATCCTCCTGACGTTTATAAACAAGTACCTGTCCTTTGTGGTAGTTGGCTGCGTAAACCAAATCACGCTTTTCATCAACGGCAACATAACAGTGGGGAGCTCCCTCCTCAACGACATGATTTAACAAAGTCCCGTCAGTTTGATAGGCTGCAATGCCCCCCTTATCGTCTTGACTACCAACTGTGTATAAATGTTGGTGCTGGTCAAAGGCAAGGTAGGTTGGACTTGGCTCAGCTGCAAAAAGTTCTAGGTTTGAAAGCTGACCAGTTTCTGTATCAAAGTCAGCCTTGTAAATCCCTTGGGAAGTACGACGTGTGTAAGTTCCAAAATAAACAGTTTCTTTCATAACGTTACCTCTATATAAAGATAAGACTATTATATCACAAAAACAAGTCAATTAAAGACATCCAATTAGATGTAAGCACTTTAAAAAAATAATTGATTGTTTTTTTGAAAAATATAATAATATTGAGATTGTTTTCCTTACTTTTCTTCTTAAAAGTGCTATAATGAATTCATAAAATGTTTAAAGGAGTCCTTACTATGAAAAAACGAATTTTTCTAGCAGCTGGTGTAGCTATACTCTCGGCGGCTATGCTAGTAGCGTGCTCAACAGGTGGTAAAGATGCTACTAAACCTGTTACCTATACCTATGTCTTCTCTACAGACCCTACGACTCTGGATTATACAGTTTCTGGTAACAAGAGTACAAAACAGGTCACAGGGAACGTTATTGACGGTCTACTTGAAAATGACCAATATGGAAATCTGATTCCATCAGTTGCAGAAGATTGGACTGTTTCAAAAGATGGTTTGACTTATACCTATAAAATCCGTCAGGGTGTCAAATGGTATACCAATGAAGGCGAAGAGTATGGTGAAGTCAAAGCTCAGGACTTTGTAACTGGTCTGAAGCACGCAGCTGATAAGAAATCACAGGCTCTCTATTTGGTACAGGATTCTATCAAAGGATTGGATGACTATGTAAATGGGAAAACAACAGATTTCTCTACTGTTGGTGTAAAAGCGACAGATGATTATACGGTTGTTTACACTTTGAACCATCCAGAATCTTTCTGGAATTCCAAGACAACAATGGGCGTTCTTGCCCCAATTAGCGAGGACTTTTTGGCTTCTAAAGGAGATGACTTTGGGAAGGCGACTGATGTAACAAGCATTCTTTATAATGGTGCCTACCTCCTCAAGGGATTGACATCTAAATCTTCTATTGAGATGACCAAAAATCAAAACTATTGGGATAAGCAAAATGTCTTTATTGATGATATTAAATTGTCGTTCTTTGATGGTCAGGATGCCGATTCTCTTGGACGTGGTTTTGATGAGGGACATTATCCAGCTGCTCCTCTCTTTAAAAATTCTGCCAATTATGAACGTCTAAAAGAAAAATACAAGGATAATATTGTATATGGTCAACAAAGAGGTGGCGTATTCTATATGTCTACTAATATTGATCGTGTAGCTTATAACCATACTGCTAAAACAAGTGATGCGGAAAAATCATCCACTAAAAAGGCTTTGTTGAATAAAGATTTCCGTCAATCCTTGGCTTTCGCTGCAGATCGTACGGCTGCAGTATCTCAAGTATTTGGGGACGAAGTGGCACCTCGTAAATTACGTACAAGTTTTACCCCTCCAACATTTGTCCAAGTTGGAGAGCAGTCGTTTGGGCAAGTAGCTAAGGCAGAACTGGATAAGTTGGATAGCGCTTGGAAAGACGTGAGTCTTGATGATGCACAAGATTCACTTCATAATGTAGACAAGGCTAAAGCTAAATTTGAAGTTGCTAAGAAAACACTTCAAGCCGATGGAGTACAGTTCCCCGTTCATTTAGACCTTCCAGTTTCCTCTACTCAGACAGATTTTATTCGTCAAGCCCAATCTTATAAACAATCCATTGAGGAAGCCTTAGGCTCTGAAAATATAGTGATTGACATTCAACAAGTTTCTGATGATGAATTGGGAAATATGACAGTATTTGCAACATCAACTGACAATATTGATTGGGATATCAATGTAAATAGTGGTTGGAGTCCTGATTATGCAGATCCATCAACCTATTTAGATGTATTTGATCCAACATCTGGCCCAACTCTTCTAGGAGCACTTGGTGTAGCACCAGGTACAGATAATCCGGCAATCAAAGCTGTTGGTTTAGATAAGTTTAAAGAGTTAATTACGGATGCTAGTGGTGAGAAAACAGATCTGCAAAAACGTTATTCTAAATATGCTAAAGCTCAAGCTTGGTTAACAGATAGTGCCTTGGTTATTCCTGTATACTCAGATGGTGCCCAAATGCTAATAACGAAGAAAGTTCCAGGTAGCGGTGCAGATGGTTGGGTAGGTGATAAGACAAGTGAACACAGCTACAAGTACCAAAAATTACAAGACAAGATTGTAACGTCTAAAGAAATGGATGAGTTCCGTAAGAAATTTGCTGATGAAAAAGCCAAATCAAATGCTGATTATCAGAAGAACTTAGACCGTCATATTCAAGACTAATCGAATCTCCTCTGTTGAGGGGATTTTTTTATGTCGCTGTCTCCATGTAAGCACTTTAAAAAAGAGTTATTTTGCTTTAAAAATGGTATAATGAGAGAACGATAGAAAGGAAGTATTTATGGAGCAAAAAGAGAAACATTTTAGCCTATCTTGGTTTTTTAAGTGGTTTTTAGATAACAAGGCCATTACGGTATTTTTAGTAACCTTATTATTGGGACTGAATCTTTTTATTTTAAGTAAGATTAGTTTTCTATTTTCACCTGTTTTGGACTTTTTAGCGGTTGTGATGTTGCCAGTCATTCTGTCTGGTTTACTATACTATTTACTGAATCCTATTGTTGATTGGATGGAGAAGCATAAGGTTAATCGCGTCATAGCTATCACTATTGTCTTTGTCATCATCGCTCTCTTTATCATTTGGGGCTTGGCAGTCGCCATTCCAAATCTGCAACGTCAGGTTTTGACCTTTGCAAGAAACGTTCCTGTTTACTTAGAAGATATAGATAGGATTGTTAATGGATTGGTAGCCCAGCACCTGCCAGATGATTTCAGACCTCAGTTAGAGCAAGTTTTGACAAACTTCTCTAGCCAGGCTACAGTTTGGGCAAGTAAGGTTTCATCTCAGGCAGTCAACTGGGTGAGTGCCTTTATTAGCGGGGCATCTCAAGTTATTGTTGCCTTGATTATCGTTCCTTTCATGCTCTTTTATCTCTTGCGTGATGGGAAAGGCTTGCGTAACTATTTGACCCAATTTATGCCAAGAAAATTGAAAGAACCTGTTGGACAAGTTTTATCAGATGTGAATCAACAGTTGTCCAACTATGTTCGAGGACAAGTGACAGTGGCTATTATTGTAGCAGTAATGTTTATGATCTTCTTCAAGATTATCGGTCTACGCTATGCGGTTACGCTTGGTGTTACTGCTGGTATTTTAAATCTGGTTCCTTATCTTGGTAGCTTTCTAGCCATGCTTCCTGCCCTAGTATTGGGCTTGATTGCTGGACCAGTCATGCTTTTAAAAGTAGTGATTGTCTTTATCGTAGAACAAACTATTGAAGGCCGTTTTGTCTCTCCATTGATTTTGGGAAGTCAATTAAATATCCATCCCATTAATGTTCTCTTTGTTTTGTTAACTTCAGGATCTATGTTTGGTATTTGGGGAGTCTTACTCGGTATTCCAGTTTATGCCTCTGCTAAGGTTGTCATTTCAGCGATTTTTGAATGGTATAAGGTAGTCAGTGGCCTATATGAACTAGAGGGAGAGGAAGGGAAGAGTGAACAATAGTCAACAGATGTTACAGGCTTTGGAGGAGCAAGATTTAACTAAGGCTGAGCATTATTTCGCCAAAGCTTTAGAAAATGATTCAAGTGATCTTCTGTATGAGTTGGCAACTTATCTTGAAGGGATTGGTTTCTATCCTCAGGCCAAGGAAATTTACCTGAAAATCGTAGAGGATTTTCCAGAGGTTCATCTTAATCTAGCTGCAATTGCTAGCGAGGATGGTCAAATCGAGGAAGCCTTCGCTTACCTTGAGGAAATCCAAGCTGACAGTGACTGGTATGTTTCGGCTTTGACTCTAAAAGCAGACCTTTACCAGATGGAAGGTTTGACAGATGTGGCGCGTGAGAAATTATTGGAGGCCTTGACTTACTCAGAGGATCCTCTCTTGATATTGGGCTTAGCAGAGTTGGATAGTGAGTTGGAAAATTACCAAGAAGCTATTCAAGGCTATGCCCAGTTAGATAATCGTACTATTTATGAGCAAACAGGCATTTCTACCTATCAACGAATTGGCTTTGCCTATGCCCAGTTAGGGAAATTTGAAACGGCTACTGAGTTTTTAGAAAAAGCTCTGGAGTTAGAATACGATGACCTAACAGCTTTTGAGCTGGCCAGTCTTTACTTTGATCAAGAAGAATATCAAAAAGCCACCCTCTACTTTAAGCAGCTTGATACCATTTCTCCTGATTTTGAAGGATATGAGTATGGGTACAGTCAGGCCTTACATAAGGAACATCAAGTTCAAGAAGCCCTGCGTATCGCTAAGCAAGGGTTGGAGAAAAATCCCTTTGAAACTCGTCTCTTGCTAGCTGCTTCGCAATTCTCTTATGAATTGCATGATGCTAGTGGTGCAGAAAATTATCTCCTTACTGCAAAAGCAGACGCTGAGGATACAGAAGAAATCTTGCTTCGTTTAGCCACTATTTATCTGGAGCAGGAGCGTTATGAGGATATTATAGACTTGCAAAGTGAGGAGCCAGAAAATCCTTTGACCAAGTGGATGATTGCTCGTTCCTATCAAGAAATGGACGATTTGGATACTGCCTATGAGCATTACCAAGAGTTGGCAGGAGATTTGAAGAACAATCCCGAATTTCTGGAACACTATATCTATCTCTTGCGTGAATTGGGCTACTTTGAGGAAGCAAAAGTCAATGCACAAGCTTACTTAAAACTGGTTCCAGATGATGTGCAGATGCAAGAACTGTTTGAGAGATTGTAAGAATTAATATATTACAGAAAACTGCAAGTTATTACTCGACAATAACTGCGGTTTTTTATTTTTAAAATGTATTGTTTTTAACTAATACTCAATGAAAATCAAAGAGCAAACTAGGAAGCTCGCCGCAGGCTGCTCAAAGCACTGCTTTGAGGTTGTAAATAAGACTGACGAAGTCAGTCACATATATATGGAAAGGCGACGTTGACGCAGTTTGAATTCGAAGTATAAGTATATTCTCTTGAAAAAAGTTTTAACTAGAACTATAATATAAAATTATGAGTGGTAGAGGAGGGAAATAATGCTTGATACGATAGCTCTACTGATTGAAGTCCGACATATTATTCTCATTTTATTGTCTTGTTTTTCCGATTTTATAATTGGCTATGAAAGAAAGTGTAAGCACAAGCGGGCTGGGAGAAAGACTCATATTTTGGTTGTCTTAACTGCAAATTTAATGATGATTTTATCAAAAGAAGCTTTTTTAGATACGCCTAATGATGATACTTCTAGGGTTGCGGTCCAGATTGTTAGTGGTATTATTTTCATGAGGGATAAAAAATCAGTGCTGTCACCACAGTAGCTGGTATTTGGGCAACTGCAGATATTGGAATGGCGATTGGAGCAGGTTTTGCTTTTCTAGGCTTATTTTGTAGTCTAATTGTAGTCTCTGTTCAGAAAAGCAGCTCCAAATTTTTGAAAAGCGATACCCATTATTATATCAGAATGACTGGATTTGTAACCAATAAACCTCCCATATATACCTTGAATATTCTCATTGAACAGAAGGGATTTTATAATTTAAATATTGATATGGACAGAAATGAAAGTACTTATAATCTCACAATTAGAGCAGATCACGATAAATCCATTTCCTCCAAAAATATGGCTGAGGTTTTATGGCAATGTGACGAGAATTTTTATATAAATCAGGTTAAGATTGTATCATTAGAAGGATAGAGTTTTGTTTTCATAGCAAAACTCTTATTTGTGAATGGGAAAGATACTTCTTATTCCCTATACTATGTATCAGGAGGAATTGATATAAAAACATCAGATTAGCGCAGATAACAGAATGAACTGGGAATATCTTGAAAACAAAGATTATTTTATAAGCTTTGGAATCGTTTTCTGTCACAATCTTTCGGGAAAGTAGTTGCTAAAAGATATCTAAAAAATTTTAAGGAGAATCTATCAAATGGATTTCACATGGGCAATTAAATATGCCACTGAATTTTTGGGAACTGCTATTTTGATCATTCTTGGAAATGGTGCAGTTGCCAACGTTGAACTTAAAGGTACGAAAGGTCACCAAAGTGGCTGGATCGTTATCGCTGTTGGTTATGGTATGGGGGTTATGATCCCAGCATTAATGTTTGGTAACGTATCTGGAAACCACATCAACCCTGCCTTCACTCTAGGACTTGCAGTTAGCGGTCTTTTCCCTTGGGCACAAGTTGCGCCTTATATCATCGCACAAGTTTTGGGTGCTATCTTTGGTCAAGCCTTAGTTGTGGCAACACACCGTCCATTCTACTTGAAAACTGAAAACTCAAATAACATCTTGGGAACTTTCTCAACTATTTCAAGTATTGACCATGGTACAAAAGAAAGTTGCTATGCAGCAACTGTCAATGGTTTGATTAACGAGTTTGTTGGTTCATTTGTTTTGTTCTTTGCAGCTCTTGGTTTGACTAAAAACTTCTTTGGTGCTGAAGTGCTTCAATACATGAAACAAATGGCAACACAAGCAGGACAAACAGTTGATTTCTCTGACTTGGCTATTAAAGCACAGGTGGCTCCACACACTGCTTCAGGACTTTCTGTGGCTCACTTGGCACTTGGATTCCTCGTTATGGCTTTGGTAACATCACTTGGTGGACCTACAGGACCTGCCTTGAACCCAGCCCGTGACTTGGGACCACGTCTCCTTCATGCTTTCCTTCCAAAATCAGTTCTTGGTGAGCATAAAGGCGATTCAAAATGGTGGTATTCTTGGGTACCAGTAGTAGCACCTATTGCAGCAGTAGCTATCTTCAAATTCCTTTACTTATAAGAAATTGATTTCTTTGTCTATTGTAATGGATTGAAGAAAAATTAAAACGCATAATATTCAGGTGTTGTATGTACTGACCCCAAAAAGTTAGACAATTAATTTATCCAAAGGATTTAGTTCTGTATTG
>NZ_VMMJ01000014.1:0-32004 GCF_013277145.1 Streptococcus sp. 3705
AGCCTCTTTAAGGCTCATATTGCGATCTTGACGGATTTTGTGGATAATTTCTCCATAGTGTTTGAATTCCATGATAGTCTCCTTGAGTTTTATTGGTTTTATTATAACTTAAATTTCTCCATTTTTGGGAAAAACTACTGTTTTTAGTAAATTTTTTAGGAAAAGTCGGGGGGGGGGGGGGGTAAAATTCTATTGTTTTCGGTAGAAATATCCAAAAAGGGGATTATTTACTGTATAATCAAGTCAATCAAAAATAAAGGAGATAAGGATGAAAAAGTCCCTAATTATGACAACTGCTGCAGTAGCTGGTTTAGGAGTTGCAGCAACTACTCAAACAGTCTTTGCAACTGAAGCTCCAACTGAAAACACAGTCAACTCTACTATCAACAATAAGGTCACAGACAAAGATTTATCTGACGCTGAAAAACGCGCGGTAGATACCGCTAAAGATGCCGACAAAAAAGCAAAAGACGCTGAACAAGCCAAAGATACGCTTGACAAGGCGCAAAAAGACAAAGACGCCAAAACCGCTGAAAAAGATGCCCTTGAAAAAGACCTTGAAAAGGCAAAAGACGCTACACCAGAAAAAATAAAAGATGAAACTGATGATGTAGACGCTAAAGAAAAAGCAAAGGCAGACAAAGAAACGGAATCCAACAAAAAGGCTGACCAAGTGACTAAAAAGTCTGACGAAGCCAAACTTGCTAAAGATGAACTTGACAAGGCTCGTACAGGTGTAGAAAAAGCTGACAAAGAGCTGAAAGACGCAACGGACGACTTTGACCCAACAGCTAAAGATAAGGCTCAACAAGAAAAAGATGATGCGGATAAAGATGTACTTGTAAAAGACCAAGCCAAACGCAATGCGGAAACAGAGCTTGAAAAAGCAAAAGAAGACGACAAAACGCGTGAAGCTAAAAAGGTACAAGAGCGTCAAAACAAAAACGACAAAGAAGCAGAAAAAACGGCAAAAGAAGGCGATGTGAAAACCGCAGAAAAAGCAATCAAAGACGCTGAAGAAAAACTAAAATCAGCTCAATACCCAACAGACGTCGTCCTAACTCCAGAATGGAGAGATAAAGCTAAAGAGCTCATCAAACGACGTATGGATAAGTACCCAGAGCCATATCCAGATATGACAGGCATGGACGCAGACCAAATTGACAAAGCGGATGAAGAATGGAACGCTCGCTATAACGTTTGGTTGGAACAATATCGTAAAGATATTCGCCGACTAGAAGAAGAGTTGACTGAACTAGACCGTGAAACAAATGAGAACTGGATGGACCGTATCAGCAAAATTAGTGAGACAGGAATCCAAGATGGGGAAACTGATGTTAAATATGACCCAAACAACCTACCTCAAGATATCGTGGATGATTTAAACAACCATTTTGTTACTCTTTTAAACAGTCTTCGTAAACAATTAGGTCTGTCAGAAGCTAAACTCAATACGAACAATAAAGATTTTGCCAAAGAAGTAGCAAAAATTTATAAAGACAATGACTATCAAGACTTGAGTCACTTTGGACGAGGAATTAATGATATCGCTCGAAAACGAGGATTAAAACCGTCTGAAAAACCTGGCATTGACACACATACACAATATTATGAAGACCTCATGAATATTCCAATGGGTTCAGATAAAATGACTAAACAGGAACTGCTTGCACGCATGACAGAATCTTTTATGTCATTCTTTGCTGAAGGTTACTTGACAGGTGGCTACGGTCATTTTTATAGTTTGTTACAAGCCGACACTGTAGGATTAAATACATCAATCATCAAAGGTGGACAACTTTTAACTGACCTTGGTGACCCTGATTTCACACACGTATACCGCATTCACGTTTTGAAAGTGAAAAGTGAAAAATATATTGACAACGATAATACAGACATCCAAAAAGCTAAGTATGATGACCTCTATGGACCAAATTCTAAAGCCAATCTTCCAACACCAACTCTACAAAGCAAACAAGAAGTAGAAGCCGAATTGGAAAAAGCTAAATCTGATAAGAAAACAGCTGAGGCGAATTTGGAACAAGTGAAAACAGAGCTTCAAGAAATTGAGAAACGCATTACCGACCTAGAAAAAGAAGTATCTGAAACACCAGCCAAAGAAGCAAAACGTGCGGAAGCTGTCAAAGAGCTTGAAAAAGCTAAAGAAAAAGCAGAAGACGCTCAACGTAAGCTAGAACGTGCGACACTTGACGATAATGCCAAATCATTGCGTCTGGAAAAAGCTCGCAAGGAAAAAGACGAAGCCGACAAAGAATTGGCTAAGAAATTGGCAGAAAGTCAGCAAAAAGACAAAGACTTGGAAGATGCGAAGATTGAGCGTTTGAAGGCTGACAAAGAATTGAAAGACGCGGAAGACGCACTGCAAAAAGCAAAAGACAAGTTGGCAGAAACACTTCATTTGAGTCAAGAAAAAGCTAAACTGGAAGCAGAATTGAAAGCTAAGTCAAAAGAGTTGGATGAACTCTGCAAGCACGTAGATGATTTGAAACGTGACGTGAAGCAAAAAGAAGACGAGGCAGAAAAAGCTCGTAAAATCAAGGATGAAGCGGAACGTGAGTATCAAAAATTGCTCCTACATAAGACAATCGACGACGCACTTATTCCAGAACAACCAGAATTCAAAGGTGGCGTAAACGGCCCAGGCGCTATTCAACCAGAACTACCAGAATTCCCACTTGACGAACTACCTAAGGATGAAGAACCCAAAGTAGAAGAACCTAAAGTAGAACAGCCAAGAGTTGAACAACCTAAGGTAGACGAACCGAAGGGTGAGCAGCCCAAAGTTGAACAACCAAAAGCTGAACAACCGAAAGTAGCGCAACCAAAAGGTGAAGAACCAGCTCAAGAGCTTAAAAGTGGTAGATCAAGTGACGAACCGAATACCGAAAAACCTGGTCAGGCTGGTAACCGAGATGTGAAACCTGTTGGGCCAGCACCAAGCTACCAAGCGCCAGCAGTTCTTTCTCAAGCTAAACAAGAAGTTGAACAAAAAGCATTGCCAAATACTGGAAGTCAAGTGAGCCTACTAGCTTTATTAGGATATGGTTTATTAGCGGGATTAGGAATTATTTTAAAGAAAAAGAGGGATAAAAATTGAAAAAGAAAGTTGCATTTGTATTATCGTTAGTAACTAGTCTATTGCTTTTGGCGGCCTGTTCATCAGCAGATGGAACCTATGTCTACCAAGGTAGCATGCCATTTATGGAAGAAGCAACCGTAACCATCCAAATCAAGGGTGACAAGGGACAAGTTCATACCAAGGGAAAAACAATTGGTATCCTAACAGAAGGCAAGCCAACAGAGCAGACAGATGAGATGAAGGTCAACCAGAAAGAAAAGACTCTTGAATTGTCTTCAATGAAACTAGGTTATGAGATCAAAGGTGGAGAGTTGACCATTACTTCAGATCCTTCTGGTATACTAGCTGGTAAATCTTTTAAAAAGAAATAAAGGAGGTATTATGTCCAAGAAAACCATTTTAAGTGGCTTGTTATTGGCTAGCTCAGTCATTTTATTAGCAGCCTGTGGGCAGCAAGCTAGTCAGATTAGTGGGGGAGAGTCGACTGACACTACAGTCCAAACCAGTGCTTCGGAAGATAAAAAAGCTGAACAAGCAAAGATTGATTACCAGATTGTATATCAGAATATCTTAGATTCCTATAGAGAGCGAGTTAAGGCAGCGCAAAAACAACAAATGCCACAGAATTCGACAGGTGACAAAGAAGAGTCTTATATTGATTCCATTTTGTTTGATTACCAAGGGAAAGATATTAGCTACACTTTCTACGATATTAATAAGGATGGCAAGAAAGAATTGCTAATTAAACAAGATAAGGTCCTACTTGGGATTTATTATCTGATAGATCAGGGAGCCCAGCTAGTCAAGGCTGGTGGGGTTGCTGGGAAAGGTGGTTCACGTCAGATCTTGATTCCTTATGAAAATGGAACTATCTCTTACTTGATTTTTAGTGCTTCTAAACCGGAAGCCATTGCTAAAACCTATCTCTTTGCAGATGGTCGTTATCAGGAAGCCAGCTCAGTCAACTATGATTTAAGAGAGACAGATGATCCTTCAAGTTTACAAGGGCTAGATGGGGTTAAAAAGCTTGATTTGGAAGGCTTGAACTGGTTGATTTTTGATGATGCTTCAGCTAGTCGTCCCTTTATTGATCTAGAGGAGCAGGCCAAGGGACCTGGTGCTCATCTGGCTGAAATTCATCAGAAAAACTTTAGTAGTATCAAAGGCACTTGGAAGAATAACAAGGGTGGCGAAGTCACTTTTGATGAAAATGGATTTACAAACGGAGCTGAAGTAACACCGGCTCCACCTAGAATTGTAGATAATATGGCAAAATTTGGAATCGGATTTAGTGGTGGCGTAGGTGGAGCAGCTGTCACTCTAATTCCCAAAGGAATTGTGCATCCTCCTCTTAATGGAGGTAATACATCTTATGAAGATGCTTCTGACAGCAGTAAAGATCGTTTATTAATTACCCAGTATGGGGGGGCATTAGCAGATCCAAACGAATTTTACTATAAGATTAGTGAATAAAAAGGAAAAATAGAAGATGAAACTAAAACATGTACTGGCAGGATCAGCAATGGGGTTGAGTCTACTGATGGCAGGGGTAGGAAATGTCTGGTACTACCTCAACGGTTCAGGTGCTATGAATAAAGGTGGCTGGTCTAAAGTTGGAAAATCCTGGTATTGCTTCACAACTTCAGGAGCTCTTTTAGTCAATACTACAACACCAGATGGCTATCGCGTAAATGCTAATGGTGAGTGGGTGTAGGAGTGACAGAGCTATAGTCATACATGATAGATAAAATATATTTTAGATATATCACATTTAAGGAGAATAATAATGGCTTATTTTTTAGTTGGTAAAGATAATTCTTCTTTATTTTCTAAAAGAACAACTTGGGATTTTGATGCTGCAATTGCGGCTGCAAGTGATGGAGATACAATTGAAATCCAAGAAAATTTTAGAGTAGAATTTGGATCAATCCTAATTGATAAAAATTTATCATTTATTGGAAATGTTATTGAAGAGGAGCAACTCATTTTACCTGCATTGGATGGTTTGTTTGCTATTGATGGTGTAAATGTGACATTTAAAAATCTAGCTTTAAATGTCAAAGAAGAAAAATATAATTGTTTGAACATAAAACCAGGATCATCTGTACTATTAGATACCGTTATTTTAGAATCAAATCAGACTGAAGGTGAAATTTACCCGATCTGTTATTCTAAAGATTCAACCGTTACGATTAAAAATTCTGTAGTTCGTTCTTTTCAACCAGATAAACGTCAGCGCATATATTTTGATAATTCTACAGTTCTAATTCAAGATACGAGTATCTATGTTCAAACAGTATTTGATAACTCAAGATTTGAATTATCAAATATTGAGTTAGAAGTTTCGGATAACAATGGAATATTCTTAGGAACAAAATCAGAAGGAAGCATTAAAAGTTCTATTTTATTTGCAGGTAGTTTTGAAAATAAGCGCTCTACAATTGAGTGTACACAATCAAGCTTGACCTTACTGGATACGAGAGTTTTTCTAGATAATGATGAGGAGTATGTAAATGCTTGTTTTCTAAAAGAAAGTTCCTTATCTGTAGGGTTTGTAATGATGCATTCTATTAAAACAGTGAAGTCCACAGTACATATTGAAGATCATCTGGGATTGGTAGAACTTGGAGATTTTGAAGATCATTCATCTGTTACTGGAAATATCTTAATGGTTTTAGGAGGAAATCATAATAAGATTAATGTATACTCTGACAGTCATTCTAACCTACGATTAAATAAAATAATTGTAGGAATGAAAACAAACCCAGATATAAAACTGGAACGAAATGTTAAATTCCAAGTCGGTGAATTACTGAGAGTAAAAACCAATGAAGATTATACAGATGTTATCTTAGATGAAAATAATCAATATACCTTAGTAAATGATGAAGTATCTATTCGTCGTTTCGGTGAGAAAACAACGTTTGAAAAGTTACAGGATATGATTGGACTTGATAGTGTCAAAAATGAAGTTCAAGAATTTATTGCTATTACTAATATGAATAAATCCCGAAAAGATAAGGGCTTTAATACATCTGGAGTAACTTTACATTCATTGTTTTTAGGAAACCCTGGTACTGGTAAAACTACAGTTGCTAGATTGATGGGTAAACTACTTTATGAAAATAATATCATTCCAACAGATAAGTATGTAGAAACATCCAGAAGTGATTTAGTCGGTCAGCATATAGGTCATACTGCTATCAAAACAAGAAAAGTATTAGAATCTGCACTAGGTGGAGTACTCTTTATTGATGAGGCCTATACACTTGCAAAAGGTGGAGAAAAAGATTTTGGATCGGAAGCTATTGATGAAATCTTGAAATTCATGGAAGATCATCGAGAGGATATTGTCTTAATTTTTGCAGGTTATACAAAGGATATGGAAAAATTCTTAGAAATGAATGAAGGATTGCGGAGTCGTATTCCAAATGTATTTCATTTTGAAGATTATTCTATTGGGCAATTGTATCAGATTGGTCTAAATAATCTAGTAAGTAAAGGTTATAAAGTAGATGTAGAAGCATATCAAAAACTTCTGAAAAATAATTTTGAAAGAAGCAATGATTTTAGTAACGGACGCTGGGTTAGAAACCAAAATGAGAAAATTTTACGTAAGGTAGCGATGTATCTATTTGAGAATAATATAGAGATAATAGAGATGATACCTAATGAAGTCTTGGAGAATTGTTATATTTAATAGAAAGAGGAAAGAAAGTATATGTCAGATAATTTTAAGAAAGAATATGTAACCCCACCATCCGCAGGAGCCACTAAAGAAAAATTTGGTAATTTTTTACAATCTGTAAGAGATCATTTAAGAGAAGACTATCGTAAACAATTTATAATTAGAAAAACATTATGTAGTTTCTTGGTATTTCTTTTTTGGATAATGTTTTGGGTTCCTCCTTTAGGGATTTTTGGTTTTCTAATTGCTGTTGTCTTAACCTGGTTATCTTTTGTGTTTTGGCACTATTCTTATTGGAATTATCAAGGGGGAATTATACAGAATTTCTTGGATGGTCTAGTTCGCTATGGAACATTTTGGGGATTAGTAAAGAAAACTATTTTACAGTATATCTTGGTTTATTTTTGGATAACATTAGCTGCTCCAGTTTTTGGATTTTTCATCTGGAGGAAAGCTGTAAAGCATAATCAAATTTTATATGTTACCAACGAACGCAGAGACATATGGAATGAAAACTAAATCGTTTGAAAGGTTTCCAAATTAGATGAAAGTAGTTTAAAGGTATTCATCAGTGTAAGAATGAGATGATTAGAATCTAGTATATAAGTTCTATTAATGTAAGAAGAGGTTCAATACCAGTATTCTACGATGAATAATTTGAAAATATAAATTGTTAAAACTATATCTTTACAACGAAGCAACAAGCATCTCCACATCGGGGGGTGTTTTTGAAACTCATCAACGCAGGTTGGTGAGTTTTTGCTAGTTTGACAGTCTATTGAAATAAGACTATAATCAAGCTGTATCAGTTTTCGAGGAGGTTTAGATGTACTTTAGATTGGAAAATAAGGAATCCCATAAATCGCAAGAAATTGGGAATTTGATTCGTGCTTATAATCGTTCAAAAAGAGAAGAGGCTGAAAGTGAGCCACTTAATCTTTATGTTGAAGATGAAAAGGGCAATCTCTTTGCAGGTTTGATAGCAGAGACTTTTGGAAATTGGCTAGAAATTGAGTATTTATTTGTCAAAGAGGAACTGAGAGGGCAAGGAATCGGTTCAAGACTATTGCAGCAAGCAGAAAGTGAAGCCAAGAATCGAAACTGTCGTTTTGCTTTTGTCAATACTTATCAGTTTCAAGCTCCAGATTTTTATCTAAGCCATGGCTACAAGGAAGTCTTTGCTTTGCAAGACTATCCCTACACAGGGAAAAGATATTACTACCAAAAGGATTTGTAAGGTGAGTATGAAAGTATAAGGCAAAGAGGGGTTCTTGACATAAGTATGAAGGGGATTCTCGATAAATACCAGTTAAATCCTACACATTGTGTCTTTATAGGTGATATTGAGGACAATACAATCGCAGCTGAGAAATTGGGAATCAAGTCCTATCAGGTTAAGAAAAGAAGTGATGTCGTCGATATTTTGAAATCCTATATTTAAACTTAACACTCTCTATTTTTTATGGTAGAGAGTTTTTTTGTTAATAAAATTTTACAAAATGACATTTATATATTGCATTAAGTTAGATATATGATATAATATATTAAAAAGAGGCGCAACTTTTTAAAATTAATGAGAATCAAAGAGAAAACCAAGAATATTAATGGAGGAATAAAAAATGGAAGTTATAAATGTAAGTAAGCATTATGGTCATTCAATCATTCTCAAAGGTATAAATTTTGCACTTAATAAGGGTGAAATTGTTGGTCTAGTAGGGAGAAACGGAGTTGGCAAGAGTACATTGATGAAAATTCTTGTTCAGAATAATCAACCGACTTCAGGGAATATTATAAGTAGTGATAATGTTGGGTATTTAATCGAAGAACCAAAATTATTTTTATCTAAAACAGGTTTAGAGAATTTAAAATATTTGTCAAATTTATATGGTGTTGACTACAATCAAGAAAGATTTGGAAGTTTGATCCAAGAGTTAGATTTGACTCAGTCTATTAATAAAAAAGTAAAGACCTATTCTTTGGGTACAAAACAAAAATTAGCTTTGCTTCTAACTCTCGTTACGGAACCTGATATATTGATTTTAGATGAACCGACTAATGGTTTAGATATTGAATCATCACAAATAGTTTTAGCAGTTCTAAAAAACTTAGCTTTACATGAAAATGTGGGAATTTTAATATCGAGTCATAAATTAGAAGATATTGAAGAAATTTGTGAGAGGGTCCTTTTATTGGAGAACGGGCTTTTGACATTTCAAAAAGTAGGAAAAGATAGTCATAATTGCTTGTTTGAGATAGCTTTTTCATCAGCTACAGATAGAGACATTTTCATTACCAAACAAGAATTTGGGGATATTGTTCAGGAAGAGGGATTGAGAATTACTATGTCTGGGAATATTCAAAGTAGTGAGCTTTTTAAATTTTTTAACGAAAACTCTATTAAAGTAGTTGATTTTGAAACTAAAAAAGAGACGCTTAAAGATATTTATTTAAATCGTTCAAAATAAAGGAAGGTTATAATCATGAAATTAAATAAATTGAATTTTCTTAAGGAAAATATGAGGGATTTATATTCATCAGGCGTAATATATCTCGGTTTGATTATCTCGTTTATACCGCCGATACTGGTTACATTCTTTATTCTAAAGACTCAAGGGACATCGCTTGGTATTAAGCATATTTCAAACTTTTATGCTATGCTCGGTATGTTAATGGCTGTTATACATGCTAACCGAGTCATTAGTAGAGATTTTTCCCACAATACGGTAAGTTTGTTTTATAATCAACAGAAAAATCGGATGATTTACGTCCTGTCTAATTTTCTATATGCCATCTCAGTTTCCATTATTTATGCTTTGAATGGCATTGTGCTACTAGTTATCGTAAGTAAATTGGGTGTTCCAGGTGATTTAGAATTAGATTTTATAGTAGCCATTGTAGTCAATACAATTTTGTTAGTCCTATTTTATTTTCTATTATCTTACATTTTCTATTTATACAAATTGAAAAGTGGCTTGGTATTTGGTATTTTAGTAGCTTTACTACTCTTTATCCCTAATATATTAAATACGATTATGACGAATACTAGTAATGATTTGTTTATCAAAGTAATTGAACTTCTTCCTTTTTATTCTTTACCTGTATTTGTGGCTTCAAATACGATGTCTATTAGTCAGTATCTTGTGGCAACCGCTACAATCATTTTATTGTACTTGTTCACTCTCAAGAAAAGCAAGGAGTATTCATTTTAGTTTTATTTAGTATTATTTTGCAGACTTAAAATCCAGCAAAAAATCAGTCATCTTGCTATGCTCCTGCTCTTGTTGTGTACACGTTTTTGTCTTATGCTAGACTCATTTCCAAAAGCATTATATAATAGTGATATGAAATCAACTAAACAAGAAATACAAGCAATCAAAACTCGTTTAAAAGATCCTACTAAAGCTAATATTAAATAAAAATAACAGAGTAAACTAGGAAGTTTATTTCAAACAACAACATACTGATTTTAGGCTGAAGATAATATTGGAGTGCTAATTAATGAGGTTATAATAAATAGCTGACAACTTGTGTTGGTTTTGGATTTTTTAAGAGTAGATGAGTATTAAAACTATAAGGAGGACGCAAGTGGCTAAAAATTTAAAATTAAAATTAGCTCGTGTAGAGCTTGATTTAACTCAAGGTCAACTGGCAGAGGCTGTTGGGGTGACGCGCCAGACTATTGGTTTGATAGAGGCGGGAAAATATAATCCCAGTCTCTCGCTCTGCCAGTCCATTTGCAGATGTTTAGGGAAAACCCTAGACCAACTATTTTGGGAGGAAGAAGATGGTAAATAAATTCATTCATTATCAATTACTTGATGAAAGAGAAGAACAACTAATCAATAAAGCTGGAGCGGAATCCTTTACCCTTTTCATTGGACTTGTGCTTCTAAGCTATTTGGTGGCTGTATTAGCTCCCTCTCTTTTTAATCCGAATTTTCTAGTCTATACTCTGATAGTAGGAATTTTCTTCTTTTTCAACCGTGCCCGTTATCTGGGAGTGACCTACTATAGTCGTTTTCATTTTACGATTTTGGGTTGTTTTTTCCTAACATTGGCTATTACGGCTCTTTTGATGTTACAGAATTATCAATTCAACATAGAAATTTATCAGCACAATCCTTTGAACGTTAAATACCTGTCTGCTTGGGCAATTACTTATGTCATTTACCTTCCTTGGGTTTTTATCGGCAATCTTGGTCTGAAGAGCTATGGTGAATGGGCTCAGAAAAAGTTTGAACAAGATATGGATGAACTAGAGAGTGGTGAATAGCTTGTTACTCTTTTCTCAATCCAGCTAAAATGTGATATAATAGTACTAATTTATTGGAATGCATGAAAGTTTTTGAAAATTTTCATGTATTTCTAGTTAAGGAAGTAGGAAAAGTATGTATCCAGATGATAGTTTGACATTGCACACGGACTTGTACCAGATCAACATGATGCAGGTTTACTTTGATCAAGGGATTCACAATAAAAAGGCGGTCTTTGAGGTTTATTTCCGCCAACAGCCTTTTAAAAATGGCTATGCAGTTTTTGCAGGTTTGGAAAGAATTGTGAATTATCTTGAAGACTTGCGTTTTTCAGATAGCGATATTGCCTATTTGGAGTCGCTGGGCTATCATGGGGCATTCTTGGACTACCTTCGCAATTTCAAGTTGGAGTTGACCGTTCGTTCTGCCCAAGAAGGGGACTTGGTATTTGCTAATGAACCGATTGTGCAGGTGGAAGGCCCTCTAGCTCAATGTCAGTTGGTCGAAACGGCTCTTTTGAACATCGTTAATTACCAGACCTTGGTGGCTACTAAGGCAGCTCGTATTCGTTCGGTCATCGAAGATGAACCTTTGATGGAGTTTGGAACACGTCGTGCGCAAGAAATGGATGCGGCCATCTGGGGAACACGCGCAGCGGTGATTGGTGGCGCTAATGGAACTAGTAATGTGCGTGCTGGTAAACTCTTTGACATTCCTGTTTTAGGAACTCATGCCCATGCTTTGGTACAGGTTTATGGCAATGACTATGAGGCTTTCAAGGCTTACGCTGCGACCCATAAAAATTGCGTCTTTCTTGTGGATACCTATGACACCCTTCGTATCGGTGTGCCAGCTGCTATTCAGGTTGCGCGTGAACTTGGTGACAAGATTAATTTCCTTGGTGTCCGCATTGACTCTGGAGACATTGCCTATATTTCTAAGAAAGTTCGTCAACAACTGGACGAGGCAGGATTTACTGATGCTAAGATTTATGCATCAAATGACCTTGATGAAAATACCATCCTTAACCTCAAAATGCAACACGCTAAGATTGATGTTTGGGGAGTAGGTACTAAGCTGATTACAGCATATGACCAACCAGCTCTTGGGGCGGTTTATAAGATTGTTGCGATCGAAGATGAAAATGGTAATATGCGTAATACCATCAAGCTGTCTAATAATGCAGAAAAAGTGTCGACGCCAGGTAAGAAGCAGGTGTGGCGTATTACTAGTCGTGAAAAAGGCAAGTCAGAAGGAGACTATATCACTTATGATGGCGTAGATGTTGCCAGCATGACTGAAATCAAGATGTTCCATCCGACTTACACCTACATCAAGAAGACGGTTCGTAATTTTGATGCTGTTCCTCTCTTGGTGGATATCTTCAAAGACGGAAAATTGATTTACAATCTGCCTAGCTTGACTGAGATTCAGGCTTATGCTCGTAAGGAATTTGACAAGCTTTGGGATGAGTACAAACGTGTGCTCAATCCTCAACACTATCCAGTGGATTTGGCGCGTGATGTATGGCAAGACAAGATGGACTTGATTGACAAGATGCGCAAGGAAGCTCTTGGTGAAGGAGAAGAAGAATGAGTTTGCAAGAGACTATTATTCAGCAACTGGGTGTCAAACCAGTGATTGATGCCCAGGAAGAAATCCGTCGTTCTATTGATTTCTTAAAAAGATACTTGAAAAAGCATTCCTTCCTAAAGACACTTGTACTAGGGATTTCTGGGGGACAAGATTCAACCTTAGCAGGTCGATTGGCTCAATTAGCTATGGAAGAACTACGAGCAGAGACGGGCGATGATAGCTACAAATTTATCGCTGTCCGCCTGCCTTATGGAGTACAAGCTGATGAAGCAGATGCGCAAAAAGCACTAGCCTTTATTCAGCCAGATGTCAGTTTAGTGGTGAATATCAAGGAGTCTGCAGATGCTATGACAGCTGCAGTTGAAGCGACAGGAAGCTCTGTTTCAGACTTTAACAAAGGCAATATCAAGGCTCGTTGCCGTATGATTGCCCAATATGCCCTTGCTGGTGCCCATAGCGGAGCGGTCATTGGAACAGACCATGCTGCGGAAAATATCACAGGTTTCTTTACCAAGTTTGGTGATGGTGGTGCAGATATTCTCCCTCTTTATCGCCTCAATAAACGCCAAGGAAAACAACTTTTGAAGGAACTTGGTGCAGACCCAGCCCTTTATGAAAAAATCCCAACAGCAGACCTAGAAGAAGACAAACCAGGCCTAGCTGACGAAGTAGCCCTCGGAGTCACTTATGAAGAGATTGATGACTACCTAGAAGGCAAAACAATCAACCTAGAAGCCCAAACAACTATCGAAAACTGGTGGCATAAAGGCCAACACAAACGCCACCTACCCATCACCGTCTTTGATGATTTTTGGGAGTGAAAACCTCCAGTGGAGGTTTTCAGCCTCTCACCTTGAAATAAGAAAGTGAGAGAAGGTCCGGGGGACCTTGAACCCCGAGTCTAAAAATAAGAAAGCGAAGAAGGTCTGGTAACTCACAGAGTTCGATTTCGTCTTCTCACCCCCGCAACGATGACTAGGTTTGAAAAAGCTTGCTAGAGCGCATTTCAAACCAGACAGCGACTGCGTCAAGGAACTAGATGAAAAACTTGTTTTTTAGTTGTTACTGAGTTTAGTCTTTTTACCCCGAGCATGGAAACAGGTAAGCGAGGAATGTCCGGGGGACCTTTTTAGCGTATTACCTTGAGATTCAAAAGCAAAACAAGTTTCAATGGAGATTGGGCAGAGAATTATCTATTAGAAAGCGAGGTAACATTATGAAAGCAATCGGTACGCAAATGTTAGAGACGGAACGTTTAATCTTGAGAAGATTTGTGGAGAGTGATGCGGAAGCCATGTTTCAAAATTGGGCTTCGTCTCCTGAGAACCTGACCTATGTCACCTGGGATCCTCATCCTGATGTTGAAGTGACTCGGAACTCGATTCGAAATTGGGTTGCATCCTATACCAATCCCAACTATTACAAATGGGCCATTTGTCTCAAAGAGAATCCTGAGCAAGTGATAGGAGATATCAGCATCGTTGAAATGGATGAGATTGACTCTAGCTGTGAGATTGGGTATGTTTTAGGAAAAGATTATTGGGGCCGAGGTATGATGACGGAGGCCTTGAAAGCTGTCTTAGACTTTTGTTTTACCCAAGCAGGATTTCAAAAGGTCAGAGCTCGTTACGCCAGTCTTAATCCAGCTTCAGGACGTGTGATGGAGAAGGCTGGAATGTCCTATTTAAAAACCATTGCCAATGGTGTGGAGAGAAAAGACTACGTTGCGGACCTTATTTATTACCAGATAAGTAGGGAAGACAGGTGATTTCTTTTCTGTTTCTATCAAAGTCAGACATTGTCTGGCTTTTTTTGTGCAAAATTTCTGAATAAACTGATTAAATTCCTATTTTTCCCTATCATTGTCCCTGTTTTTTCTTAGAGTTGGGAATTATAATAGACTTATCAAATCAAAGAATGGAGGAAGGCAATGGACAATGTAATCTTTTTTATCAGTGTTTTTCTTGCTGGAATTCTTTCCTTCTTTTCTCCTTGTATCTTACCCTTGTTACCAGTCTATGCAGGGGTCTTGTTGGATGATAAAGATGGTGCTCAGGCTTCTAGCGGAAAATTTTCAATCTCAGTCGTTAGTCTATTGCGAACTCTCGCATTTATAGCAGGGATTTCTTTTATCTTTATCTTACTGGGATATGGTGCTGGTTTTTTAGGCAATTTGCTGTATGCTTCTTGGTTTCAGTATGTGACGGGTGCGGTTATCATTCTCTTGGGCTTGCACCAGATGGAAGTCTTACATTTGAAAGGACTTTACAAGGAAAGAAGGTTACAATTAAATAGACAAGGGCAAAAGGGTAAGGAATATAGTCAGGCATTTTTACTGGGCTTGACCTTTAGTTTTGCTTGGACGCCATGTGTGGGACCGGTTCTGGGCTCTGTTTTAGCCTTGGCGGCTTCAGGTGGCTCAGGTGCTTGGCAGGGAGCTGGTCTCATGTTGGTTTACACGCTGGGTTTGGCACTACCATTCTTGGTTCTAGCTCTTGCCTCCAGCTATGTTTTGAAACATTTCCGAAAACTTCATCCCTACCTTGGAACCCTCAAAAAAGTAGGTGGTCTCCTCATTATCGTGATGGGAATCTTGGTGCTTTTGGGAAATGCTTCTATTTTAACAAGATTATTTGAATAGAGAGGAATAAGAAATGAAAAAATGGCAAACATGTCTCCTTGGAGTAGGCTCAATTTGTTGCTTGGCAGCCTGTTCGGCTAAAAATATGTCAGACGAATCTACCATGAAGGAGCAAACAAAAACAGAACAAGTCAGTGCGCAAACTGCGACTAAAGGTCAGGCGGTTGCTGATTTTGAACTAACGGGAGTAGACGGCAAGACATATCGCTTGTCTGATTACAAGGGCAAGAAAGTCTATCTCAAATTCTGGGCTTCTTGGTGTTCCATCTGTCTAGCTAGTCTTCCTGACACGGATGAAATTGCTAAAGATGCTGGAGACGACTATGTGGTCTTGACAGTGGTGTCTCCTGGACATAAGGGGGAACAAGCAGAATCAGACTTTAAGAACTGGTACAAGGGCTTGGATTATAAAAATTTCCCAGTTCTAATTGACCCATCAGGTAAACTTTTGGAAACTTATGGTGTTCGTTCTTATCCAACTCAAGCCTTTATAGACAAGGAAGGTAAGCTAGTCAAAACGCAACCTGGTTTTATGGATAAGGATATGATTTTAAAAACATTGAAAGAAATGGGGTAGAGAAAGGTCATGAATGATAAAGTAAAATTGTTTGTCTTGGCAGGAATCTTTTTCCTAGCCATAACCGGTTTCTATTTTCTATTGATGCGAAATGCAGGGCAGACAGATAGCTCGCAAATTGAGAAAGCATCAGTTAGCCAAGGAGGAAAAACAGTGAAAAAAACAGAAGTGAGTAAAGATGCAGACTTGCACGAAATTTATCTAGCTGGTGGATGTTTCTGGGGAGTTGAGGAGTATTTTTCTCGCGTTCCTGGTGTGACAGATGCCGTATCAGGCTATGCAAATGGTAGAGGGGAAACAACCAAGTACGAATTGATTAACCAAACAGGACATGCGGAAACCGTCCATGTCACTTACGACGCCAATCAAATTTCCCTCAAGGAAATTCTGCTTCATTATTTCCGCATTATCAATCCAACCAGCAAAAATAAACAAGGAAATGATGTGGGAACCCAGTACCGTACTGGTGTTTATTACACAGATGACAAGGATTTGGAAGTAATCAACCAAGTCTTTGATGAGGTGGCTAAGAAATACGACCAACCTCTAGCAGTTGAAAAGGAGAACTTGAAGAATTTTGTAGTGGCTGAGGATTACCACCAAGACTATCTCAAGAAAAATCCAAATGGCTACTGCCATATCAATGTCAATCAGGCGGCCTATCCTGTCATCGATGCCAGCAAATATCCAAAACCAAGTGATGAGGAATTGAAAAAGACCCTGTCACCTGAGGAGTATGCAGTCACCCAGAAAAATCAAACAGAACGAGCTTTTTCAAATCGCTATTGGGATAAATTTGAATCCGGTATCTATGTGGATGTGGCAACTGGCGAACCTCTTTTTTCATCAAAGGATAAGTTTGAGTCTGGTTGTGGCTGGCCTAGTTTCACCCAACCCATCAGTCCAGATGTCGCCACCTACAAGGAAGATAAGTCTTACAATATGACACGCATGGAAGTGCGGAGCCGAGTGGGAGATTCTCATCTGGGCCATGTCTTTACGGACGGTCCTCAGGACAAGGGTGGCTTGCGCTACTGTATCAATAGTCTCTCTATTCGATTTATTCCCAAAGACCAAATGGAAGAAAAAGGCTATGCTTATTTACTAGATTATGTCGATTAAGAGGGCTTTCCTAAGCAGTTAGAGGAGAATTTTGCTATACTGATACTAGTAAGTGACAAAGGAGCTGAGCATGACCTACACAATTTTAATCGTAGAAGATGAATATCTGGTAAGACAAGGCTTGACCAAACTGGTCAATGTAGCAGCCTACGATATGGAAATCATCGGTCAGGCTGAAAATGGAAAGCAGGCTTGGGAATTGATACAAAAGCAGGTGCCAGATATCATTTTAACCGATATCAACATGCCTCAGCTAAATGGTATCCAGTTGGCCAGTCTGGTCCGAGAAACTTATCCTCAGGTTCATCTGGTTTTTTTGACAGGTTACGATGATTTTGATTATGCCTTGTCTGCTGTCAAACTCGGTGTGGATGACTACCTGCTCAAGCCCTTTTCTCGTCAGGATATTGAGGAAATGTTGGGGAAAATCAAGCAAAAGTTGGATAAGGAAGAAAAGGAAGAGCAATTACAAGATCTATTGACTGATAAGTTTGAGGGAAATATGGCCCAGAAAATCCAGTCCCATCTGGCTGATAGCCAATTTAGTTTAAAGTCTTTAGCCAATGACTTGGGCTTTAGTCCGACTTATCTGAGTTCTTTGATTAAGAAAGAGTTGGGCCTGCCTTTTCAGGATTATCTGGTGAGAGAACGTGTCAAACAAGCTAAGCTTTTACTTTTAACTACAGATTTAAAGATTTATGAGATCGCAGAGAAGGTTGGCTTTGAAGATATGAACTATTTTACCCAACGTTTTAAACAAGTTGCGGGTGTGACACCTCGTCAGTTTAAGAAGGGGGAAGGTCGATGAAGCGTTCTTCTCTCCTAGTCAGAATGGTTATTTCCATCTTTCTGGTCTTTCTCATTCTCCTAGCTCTGGTCGGGACTTTCTATTATCAATCTAGTTCATCAGCCATTGAAGCTACCATTGAGGGCAATAGCCAGACGACTATCAGCCAAACTAGCCACTTTATCCAGTCTTATATCAAAAAATTAGAAACCACCTCGACTAGTTTGACCCAGCAGACAGATGTTCTGGCCTATGCTGAGAATCCCAGTCAAGACAAGATCAAGGGAATTCGAGATCTGTTTTTGACCATCTTAAAGGCAGATCAGGACTTGAAAACTGTTGTGCTGGTGACCAAATCCGGTCAGGTCATTTCTACAGATGATAGTGTGCAGATGAAAACCTCCTCTGATATGATGGCTGAGGATTGGTACCAAAAGGCCATTCATCAGGGAGCCATGCCCGTTTTGACTCCAGCTCGTAAATCAGATAGTCAGTGGGTCATTTCTGTCACTCAAGAACTTCTTGATTCAAAGGGAGCCAATCTTGGCGTGCTTCGTTTGGATATTTCCTACGAAACTCTGGAAGCCTATCTTAACCGGCTTCAGTTGGGTCAGCAGGGCTTTGCCTTTATTATCAATGAAAACCATGAATTTGTTTATCATCCTCAACATACAGTTTATAGTTCGTCTAGCGAAATGGAGGCCATGAAACCCTATATTGAGACAGGGCAGGGTTACACTCCAGACCACCGATCCTATGTCAGTCAAGAAAAGATTGCTGGAACTGATTGGACGGTGCTTGGTGTGTCTTCGTTGGAGAAGTTAGACCAGCTTCGGAATCAACTCATGTGGACCTTGCTTGGTGCTAGTGTCACATCTCTTCTTGCCTGTCTCTGCTTGGTGTGGTTCAGTCTTAAACGCTGGATTGCTCCTCTGAAGGATTTGAGAGAAACCATGCTGGAAATTGTTTCTGGTGGTCAGAATCTTCGTGCCAAGGAAGCTGGTGCTTATGAACTGAGAGAAGTGACTCGTCAGTTCAATGCCATGCTGGATCAGATTGATCAGTTGATGGTAGATATTCGCAGGCAGGAAGAAACGACCCGTCAGTACCAACTTCAAGCCCTATCGAGCCAGATTAATCCGCATTTCCTCTATAACACCTTGGATACCATCATCTGGATGGCTGAATTTCAGGATAGTCAGCGCGTGGTTCAGGTGACCAAGTCCTTGGCAACCTATTTCCGCTTGGCGCTCAATCAAGGCAAGGATTTGATTTGCCTGTCTGACGAAATCAACCATGTCCGCCAGTATCTCTTTATCCAGAAACAACGCTATGGAGATAAGCTGGAATACGAAATTGCTGAAAATCCTGCCTTTGATCATCTAGTCTTGCCCAAGTTAGTGTTACAACCCTTGGTAGAAAATGCTCTTTACCATGGCATTAAGGAAAAGGAAGGTCAGGGACATATTAGAGTTTCTGTCCAGAAACAGGATTCGGGCTTGGTCATCCGCATTGAGGATGATGGCGTTGGCTTCCAAGTTGCTGGCGATAGTAGTCAAAGTCAACTCAAACGTGGGGGAGTTGGTCTTAAAAATATTGACCAACGGCTCAAACTTCATTTTGGAGAAGATTACCAGATGAAGATCGATTCTGCCCCTTTAAAGGGTACGACAGTTGAAATATACATAAATAGAATAGAACCTAACTAACTCCCAGTCAATTCTGGGAGTTTTATGCAGGTTGGAGTAAGATTTTCAGGTTGTCTATCTTGCTAAAAACAAGAAAAAACGATATGATAGATAGTGATAAAAGAGGTATCAAGTATGAAGGAAAAAGACATTCAAAGAGAGACAAGCCAGATTGTAGAAGATGTATTGGAAAAGGCCAATTTGAAGCAGGGGGCCCTTTTTGTTTTAGGTCTATCTTCTAGTGAGGTGCTAGGTGGTCAGATTGGGAAAGAATCCAGTCAAGAGATTGGTGAGCTGATAGTGGGGACTATCTTGGGTATTCTAGGTAGTAGAGGTATCCATTTAGCCGTTCAAGGTTGTGAACATGTTAATCGAGCCCTCGTCGTTGAACGTCAGGTGGCAGAGCAGTTTGGCCTGGAAATCGTCAGTGTCCTTCCGACTCTTCATGCAGGAGGTTCGGGTCAATTGGCAGCCTTCAAGTTTATGCAAGATCCAGTTGAGGTTGAATTTATCAAGGCTCATGCTGGATTGGATATCGGAGACACTGCAATTGGCATGCATGTCAAGCATGTTCAGGTTCCGATTCGCCCTCTTTTGAGAGAGATTGGGCATGCCCACGTAACGGCTCTAGCTAGTCGTCCAAAATTAATCGGAGGTGCGCGTGCGCACTATCCGCAAGATTCTATCAGAAAGTCGTGAGAATGAATAAAGGAGATGAAAGTGTTTAAAAAAGACCGTTTTTCAATTCGTAAGATTAAGGGAGTTGTAGGTTCTGTATTTCTTGGAAGCCTTTTGATGGCTCCTTCTGTAGTGGACGCAGCCACCTATCACTATGTAGATAAAGAGGTTATTTCACAAGAAGCTAAAGATTTAATCCAGACAGGAAAGCCTGATGGAAATGAAGTTGTCTATGGTTTGGTATATCAAAAAGACCAGCTGCCACAAACAGGGACAGAAGCATCTGTTTTGACAGCTTTTGGTTTGCTGACTGTTGGGAGCTTACTTTTAATCTACAAGAGAAAGAAAATTGCCAGCGTCTTTCTAGTTGGAGCTATGGGATTGGTAGTCCTTCCTAGTGCAGGAGCTGTAGACCCAGTTGCGACCCTAGCACCAGCTAGTCGAGAGGGTGTTGTTGAAATGGAGGGTTATCGCTATGTTGGTTATCTATCAGGTGACATCCTCAAAACGCTTGGCTTGGACACTGTTTTAGAAGAAGACTCAGCTAAACCTGGAGAGGTGACTGTAGTCGAAGTTGAGAATCCCCAAGTAACAACAAATCAGGAGCAAGCTAATCCAGAAAACCAAGCAGTAGAGACAGAGGAAGCTCCAAAAGAAGAAGCACCTAAAACAGAAGAAAGTCCAAAGGAAGAACCAAAATCGGAGGTAAAACCTACTGACGAGCCCCTCCCTAAAGGAAAAGATGAAAAAGAAGATTCAGCAGAACCAGCTCCAGTTGAAGAAGTAGGTGGAAAAGTTGAGTCAAAACCAGAGGAAAAAGTAGCAGTTAAGCCAGAAAGTCAACCATCAGACAAACCAGCTGAGGAATCAAAAGTTGAACCACCAGTAGAACAAGCAAAAGTCCCAGAACAACCCGTGCAACCTACACAACCGGAGCAACCAAGGATACCAAAAGATTCATCACAACAAGAAGATCCTAAAGAGGATAAGGTATCGGAAGAGACACCGAAACAAGAAGATGCACAGCCAGCAGTAGTAGAATCAAAAGAGGAGGCTGCTAATCAACCTGTTGAAGAACCAAAAGTGGAAATGCCTGCTGTAGAAAAACAAACGGAACCAAAAGTTGAACAAGCAGGTGAACCAGTCGCGCCAAGTGAAGACGAAAAGGCACCAGTCTCTCCAGAAAAGCAACCAGAAGCTTCTGAGGAAGAGAAGGTTTCGGAAGAAACCCCGAAACCAGTAGAAGTCTCTCCAGAGACCAAGGCTGAAGAAACTGTAGAACCAACAGAGGAGACCAAAACAGCTAAAGGTACGCAAGAAGAAGGCAAAGAAGGTCAAGCACCAGTACAAGAAGTAAACCCAGAATATAAAGTAACAACAGGTACAGTTGAGAAGTCTACCGAAAGTGAATTAGATTTCACAACAGAAGTAGTTCCGGATGACACAAAATATGTAGATGAAGAAGTTGTTGAACGTCAAGGGTCTAAAGGAGTTCAACTTACGAAAACAACTTACGAAACAGTGGAAGGTGTAGAGACAGATAAAGTTCTTTCTACAACTACAGAAGTAAAAACTCCTGCTGTTCCGAAAGTTGTTAAAAAAGGAACAAAACCAGTTGAAGGAACAGTAGATGAAACTGAAGAAGTAGAGATTCCTTTTAAAACAAAAACGCAAGAAGATGATACTTTAAAACGTGGGACAGAAGAAGTTGCTCAAGAAGGTGTAAACGGCAAGAAACAAATTACCAAGACGTATAAAACGATTCGTGGAGAAAAAACAAAAGATGCTCCAACAGTAGAAGAAAAAATTATCTTACAACCTCAAGATAAAATTATTAAGAATGGTACAAAAGGGTTAGAAAAACCAACATTACAATGGAATACAACAGATAAAGATGTCTTGAAGAAGAGTGCGACAGCTAGTTATACGTTGACAAAACCAGCTGGAGTAGAAATCAAATCAATCAAATTAGCATTAAAAGATAAAGATGGACAACTTGTTAAAGAAGTAACGGTAGAAGAAAATAAATTAAACGCTACTTTAGATAAATTGAAATATTATCAAGGTTACACCCTATCTACTACAATGGTTTATGATCGTGGAGAAGGCGAAGAAACTGAGAAATTAGAAGATAAACAAATTCAGTTAGACCTTAAAAAAGTTGAAATCAAAGATATTCGAAGAACTGATTTAATTAAATATGATCAAGAAACAGAAACGAATGAATCTAGATTAAAATCAATCCCAGAGGATAAGAGTAAATACTACTTAAAAGTCACTTCACATGATCAAAAATCAACATTATTAGCAGTGAAAAATATTGAAGAAGTAACCGTTGATGGAAAACAAATGTATAAAGTAACTGCAACAGCAGATAATTTAGTTGGGCGTCAAAAAGATCAAACATTTGAATCTGAATATACTCATTACATTGAAAAATCAGTTGCAGCTAACGGAAATGTTTATTATGATTTTGAAGATTTAGTTTCAGCAATGCAAAAAAATCCAGCAGGAGAATACCGATTAGGTCAAAGTATGAGTGCTAGAAATGCATCTGCGAATGGAAAATCGTATATCACGAGTGAATTTACAGGAAAATTATTAAGTGAAGACGGAAAACGTTATGCTATTACAGAGTTAGAACGACCTTTATTCAATGTTATTAAGAATGCTACTATAAAAAATATTAATTTTGAAGATGTAGATATCGATCGTAAAAATGATGATGGTGTTGCTACAATAGCCAATACAATGAATGGAACTTCTGTCATTGAAGATGTGAAAATTACAGGTTCTGTTATTGGACGTAATAATGTAGCAGGTGTTGTTAATTATATGAACGAGGGAACTCGCATTGAAAATGTTGCCTTTATTGGTAAACTACATTCTACAAGTGAAAATGGTTCAGCATTAGGTGGTATTGCCGATAAAAACTATCGAGGTATTGTAACAAGAACTTATGTAGATGCAATATTAACAGGTAATAACGTACGAGCAAGCTCATTAATTCCATATGTTGAATACGGAATGGTAGGCGATTATTTAACTGGAACTAAAGGAAACTTGACCAAATCTGTTGCCAAAGGAATGATTAATGTAGTTACGCCAGTACAAACTGGAGCGTTTGCAAGTAAGACATGGCCTTTTGGTACAGTAAAAGATAATGTTAGTTATGTAAAAGTGAAAAATGCAGAAATGTTATTTGGTTCAAATGATATTGATGATGATTATGCACATCCACAAATTGATAAATTATACAGTGTAGCTGGATATAGTGAAGGTAAAAAGTCATACACTAAATATCCTAATAAACAAATTAAATTAACAAAAGAAGAAGCTGATGAAAAAGTAGCTAGCTATAATATTACTGCTAATACTTTTGAAAGCGAAAAATCACTAGTGGCTACATTAAACGCAACAGTGTCTCAAAATTCTGCTTATGATCAAATCCAAGATTATAACGATGAATATAAATTAGCATATAAGAATTTTGAAAAATTACAACCATTCTATAATAAAGAATATATTGTACATCAAGCTAATAAATTGGATAAAGCACATAACTTAAATACGAAAGAAGTTCTTTCTGTAACACCAATGCATGATACAGAATTCGTTACAAATTTAGAAGAAGTGAATAAAATTATGATTCACTATGCGGATGGAACAAAAGAATACTTAAATCTATCTGGCAGTACAGAAGGATTAAGTAATGTTAAAGAATACACTGTAACAGATTTAGGAGTTAAATATACATTAAATATTGTTCAAAAAAATTATGATGGTTTAGTGAATGGAATTGTTTCAAAATTAAGTCCGATTGAATTACAATCAGATGTTATTTATAAACACTTTAACCGACCGGGAGCAGGAAGATTTGATGCGGTGAAAAATCTTTACTTAGAAGAAAGCTTTGATTATGTGAAGAATAACTTAACAGAACTAGTGACTAAGTTAGTTCAAAACGAAAATCATCAATTAAATGATTCACTAGTAGCACAACAAATGATTTTAGATAAAGTTGAAAAGAATAAAGCCGCTTTAATTCTTGGATTAACGTATCTAAATCGTTATTACGGAGTAAAATTTGGAGAAGTAAATATTAAAGAATTAATGTTATTCAAACCAGATTTCTATGGTAAAAATATAGATGTATTAGATCGATTGATTGAAATTGGCTCTAAAGAGAACAATCTTAAAGGTCATCGTACACATGATGCATTCCGTGAAGTTTTGAGTGCTTCTACTCGCTCGGGTAACTTAATTGACTTCTTAAAATACAATATGGAACTTTTAACTTCAGATAAAAATATAAATGATTGGTTTATTCATGCGACTGAAGGTAAAGTATACGTTGTTGAAAAACAATCTCGTGAAGAAGGTCTTAAAAATGCTAAATATAGAGCATTTGATAATCTATCCAAAGGATATCATCAGAAGATGATTCTTCCACTTTTAAATCTAAAGCAAACACAAGCATTCCTGATTTCTACGTATAACACAATTTCATTTGGTACAGCTAATAAATACAATACGACACTTGGAAATTTCAAAGATAAAATTGATTTGGCGGCAAATAGGCATCTTAACTATCTTGATTTCTGGTACCGACTTGCAAATGAGAATGTTAAGAATTTATTGGCAAAAGAGATTGTTACTCCTGTTTGGGAAGGATACCAAGTTTGGGGACATGATTGGGGTAAATGGATGGATAAATATGGTAAGTTTGAAGATGGTAAAGGTATTTATGCTCCAACCCGTGAACTTTATGGCCCTGTAGGTGAGCATTACGGTCCTAATGGGGCTGTTGCCGGAGCCTATGCAACTTATTATGATGATAAGAATGATAATCGTGCAAAAGTTGTATTTGTTATGTCTGATATGATTAGCGAGTATGGATCCTCAGCATTTACACATGAAACTACTCACATAAATGACCGCGTAGTTTATTATGGAGGGTACACACACCGAGAAGGTACATTCTTAGAAGCCTTCGCACAAGGTATGCTTCAATCACCTGCTACTCAAGGTCACCAAGGTGAGTATGGTGCTTTAGGACTAAATATGGCTTTTGAACGTGAAAACGATGGAAATCAATGGTATAATTATAACCCTAATAATCTTAAATCACGTAAAGAAATTGACCACTATATGAAGAACTATAATGAGGCACTGATGATGTTAGATTATCTTGAAGCTGATGCAGTTATTGGGAAACTTAATGGTGATAATAGTAAATGGTTTAAGAAAGTTGATAAGAAAATGCGTCATACTGATGGTGATAATAAACATCTAGTTGGACCTAACCAATGGGATGAAGTGCGTGACTTAAGCGAACAAGAAAAAGCACTTGAGTTGAATAATATTAATGATTTAGTTAACAATAACTTTATTACAAAACATGGTGCTCCAGGTAACGGGGTGTATCGTCCTGAAGATTTTAGATCTGCATACGTTAACGTTAATATGATGACCGGTATCTACGGTGGTAATACTAGTGATGGTGCTCCGGGAGCCCTATCATTCAAACACAATGCTTTCCGTATGTGGGGTTACTTCGGATATGAAAATGGATTTATTGGATATGTTTCCAATAAATATAAAGGTGAAGCGAAAAAGGATGGTGAAAACAATTTAAGTGATAAATTTATTATTAAGAAAGTATCTAAAAATGTATACAACACACTTGAGGATTGGAAGCAACATTGGTTCCAAGAAATTAAAGATAAAGCTAATAATGGATTCACTGCCATTGAAATTAATGGTGAAACGATTACAAGTTATGACAGATTGAAGACTCTATTCAGTACTGCTGTTGAAAAAGATTTAGCTGAATTGAACGATTCTAAAGTAGAGCGTAAATATAGAAATACTGTAGGCTTGAAAGAGAAAGTCTTCAAACAACTCTTGTACAAATCCGACGGTTTCTCTGGGAATCTCTTCAATGAATCACAGGCATAGTGCTAACAAAATCATTACAAAGGTGGATCAGCTTGGCTGTATCTGCCTTTTTATGCTATACTTAAGGTATGCATAGAAAAACAGTGATTGATTTTAGGGCTTTGGGGGAGAGATACACCTTTACCCAGCCTATTAAAGAGTTGAAAACGAGAAATGTAGCAGAAGTGGCAGATTTGCTGGCACAAGTGGAAAGCTACCAAGAGCAGGGCTACTATGTGGTGGGCTATGTCAGCTATGAGGCTGCACCTGCTTTTGAGGAGAAATTAGCAGTTCATAAAGCTCCTTTACTGGCAGAGTATCTGCTATATTTTACAGTTCATGATAGGGTAGAAACATCCCCTATTTCTCTGATTTATGACGAGGTTGATTTGCCTTCAAACTGGCAGGAAGTAACGTCTGCAGCAGACTATGAAAAGGCTATTGCACAGATTCACCATCATTTGCGCCAGGGAGACACCTATCAGGTCAACTACACAGTCCAACTCAAGCAAAAATTAAGTGCCAATCCTTTTGCCATCTACAATCGTATGGTGGTAGAGCAGGAGGCGGGTTACAATGCTTATGTTGAACATGACGAGATGGCAGTGATTTCCATGAGCCCAGAGCTCTTTTTTGAGCAGAATGGCCGCGAGTTGACAACGCGACCAATGAAGGGAACGACTCAGCGTGGCATGACTGACCAAGAAGATCTTGAACAGGCTAGCTGGTTGGAGCAGGATTCTAAAAATCGCTCTGAAAATATGATGATTGTGGACCTCTTGCGCAACGATATGAACCGTATTTCTGAAGTGGGAAGTGAGCATGTGGAGCGTCTGTGTCAAGTGGAGCAGTATTCGACTGTCTGGCAGATGACTTCGACCATCAAGAGTCGGTTGCGACCAGATGTGGACTTGGTTTCCATTTTTCGCTCTCTCTTTCCTTGTGGATCCATCACAGGAGCTCCGAAAATTGCGACTATGGAGATTATAAAGGACTTAGAACCACAACCGCGTGGAGTCTACTGTGGAACGATTGGTCTCTTGCTTCCAAATGGACGACGGATTTTTAATGTGGCCATTCGTACCATTCAACTTCACAAAGGTCAAGCCATTTATGGAGTTGGCGGAGGGATTACATGGGATAGCACATGGGAATCTGAATACCGAGAGGTTCATCAAAAGGCAGCAGTTCTCTATCGTAAACAAGCTCGTTTTCAGCTGATTACTACTGGGAAAATCAGCCAGAAGAACTTGCTGTTTGAAGAACAACATTTGGAAAGACTCCAAAAAGCTAGTCGCTATTTTGCCTTTCCTTTGGATTCAGAAGACTTGAGACACAAGATTGAGGAAGAGTGTCAGGATTGTGACATTGATCAAGATTACCGCTTGCGAATTAGCCTTAGCAAGTCTGGAAAGATAGAGGTCGATCGTCAAGTATTAACACCCCTCAGTCCAACCTTCTGCCATGCCCAACTCTGCCTGCAGGAAGCCAATTTGCAACAAGCATTTACCTATTTTAAAACAAGCCACCGACCGCATTTGAGCCTAGGGGAACAAGAGAAGATTTACCACAATAAGTCTGGAGAGCTACTTGAAACCTCTATTGGAAATTTGGTTCTGAAAATCGCTGGAAAACTCTACACACCGCCTATTCGACTGGGAATTTTACCAGGAATTTACCGTCAGCATTTGCTGGAAACAGGACAGGTAGAAGAGAAAGTCTTGACCTTGGCAGATTTAGACAAAGCTGAAGCTATTTACGGCTGTAACGCAGTGCGAGGCTTGTATGAGTTAATCTTACAGGAGAACTAGATGAAACTGATATTTTTACATGGACTAGGCCAGTCAGCGGAGAGTTGGAAAGAAGTTCAGAATCTACTGACAGATTATCCTTCTGAGGCTATCGAGTTGTTTCCTTCTGGAGTTAGCAACTATCAACAAGCCAAGGAACGAGTTTATCAGCATCTAGTTCAAGAGACAGAACCTTTTGTCCTAATCGGTTTGTCCTTAGGGGCTGTCCTTGCATTGGAGCTTTCAAGTTCTGAGATACCAACCCTTCAGGCTTTGGTTTTGTCAGGTTGTCCATTGAAACTAGCAGGTAATATTCCTTTTTATTTTCAAACACTGATATTTAAACTACTCCCAAAAAGGATATTTGAGAAACAGGGAGCAGACAAAACTCTTATGGTTGGAGTTTCTGAGGAATTGAAGACACTTGATTTAAGAGAGATTGCAAGGCATTGTCCTTATCCAACCTTACTAATTTGTGGTAGCAAAGATAAACCGAATCTTAGTTCTATGAAAGATCTTCATTTATTATTGAAAGATTCGCAGTTTCAGATCATTCCTGATGGCCCTCATGTTCTGAATAGAGCTAAACCAAAAGAGTTTGCAGAAATAACCAGAAGTTTTCTTGAATTGAAGAAATAAATCTGATAAAATAAACATGAAATCGATATCATCGTTATGGGAGAAAGAAATGAATAAACGTCTCTTTTTAAAAATGAGTCTGGCTACCTTGCCAATTTTAGCCTTGTTTTCACAGCCTGTGTTAGCAGAAGAAGACATTCATTTTTCTAGCTGTCAGGAAGCTTGGGCGAATGGCTATTCGGATATTCACGAGGGAGAACCTGGTTATTCTGCCAAGTTAGACCGAGATCATGATGGTGTGGCTTGCGAATTGAAGAATGCTCCTAAGGGTGCTTTCAAAGCAAAACAAGCAACTACGGCTCAAAGCAACACAAGTTCAGCAACAACAAGTGGATGGGTTAAGCAGGACGGTGCTTGGTACTACTTTGATGGAAATGGAAATCCAGTGAAAAATGCTTGGCAGGGAAGCTATTACCTGAAATCTGATGGTAAGATGGCACAGAGCGAATGGATTTATGATTCTTACTATCAAGCTTGGTATTATTTGAAATCAGATGGCTCTTATGCTTATAGTACATGGCAAGGAAATTACTATTTGAAATCAAACGGTAAAATGGCTAAAGGTGAATGGATTTATGATGATTCTTATCAAGCTTGGTATTACTTGAAATCAGATGGTTCGTATACTTATAGTACATGGCAAGGAAATTACTATCTGAAATCAGATGGTAAAATGGCACAGAGCGAATGGATTTATGATGATTCTTATCAAGCTTGGTATTATTTGAAATCAGATGGCTCTTATGCTTATAGTACATGGCAAGGAAATTACTATCTGAAATCAGATGGTAAAATGGCTGTCAATGAATGGGTTGATGGTGGACGTTATTATGTAGATACCACTGGTTTGTGGAAAGCCAATTCAAAAGTAACTAATAAAGGTTCTTACTATAGCCTTCAAGGGAAGTATGATGAAATTGTCGTTGCCAACAAACACTATCCAATGTCAAAAGACTACTATCCTGGTGAAAATGCTACTGCAAAAGCAGCCTTTTTAAAACTGATTGCACAAATGAAAGAAGAAGGATACGCTATTAGCGATAATTATAGTGGATTTAGAAGTTATGCAACTCAAGCACAATTGTATCAAAGTTATGTGAACCAAGAGGGACAGGCTGCTGCGGATCGTTATTCCGCCCGTCCTGGATATAGTGAACATCAGACAGGACTTGCTTTTGATGTGATTGGCACAGATGGTCAATTAGTTGAAGATGCGGGTGCGGCTCAATGGTTATTGGATCATGCACCAGACTATGGCTTTGTTGTTCGCTATCCCCGTGGGAAAGAGAGTGTCACAGGTTACATGCATGAGGAATGGCATTTACGTTACATTGGAAAAGAAGCAAAAGACATTGCTGCAAGTGGTTTGACACTAGAGGAATACTATGGCTTTGATGGTGGAGACTATCTTCAGTAAAATTACTCATAAAAACAATGCAAACCTTTGCATAAATGAGTGAAATTTGTTATACTATAACTGTAAGCATTTTCAATTACTGCATAATGAAAAAGGAGAATATGATGAGTCAAAAGATTATTGGGATTGACCTTGGTGGAACTTCTATCAAATTTGCAATCTTGACAACAGCAGGAGAGATCCAAGAAAAGTGGTCTATCAAGACCAATATTTTGGATGAGGGGAGTCATATTGTTGATGATATGATTGAATCTATTCAACATCGTTTGGACTTGCTTGGATTGGTAGCAGCAGACTTCCAAGGAATTGGAATGGGGTCACCAGGTGTGGTTGACCGTGAAAAAGGGACTGTGATTGGTGCCTACAACTTGAACTGGAAAACCCTTCAACCAATCAAAGAAAAGATTGAAAAAGCCTTGGGGATTCCATTTTTCATCGATAATGATGCCAACGTAGCGGCTCTTGGTGAGCGTTGGATGGGGGCTGGTGATAACCAACCAGACGTTGTCTTTATGACACTTGGTACAGGTGTTGGTGGTGGTATTGTCGCAGAAGGCAAATTGCTTCACGGTGTAGCTGGTGCAGCAGGTGAGCTTGGTCACATCACTGTTGACTTTGACCAACCAATCGCATGTACTTGCGGTAAGAAAGGTTGCCTTGAGACAGTAGCTTCTGCAACAGGGATTGTCAACTTGACTCGTCGTTATGCCGATGAATACGAAGGTGATGCAGCCTTGAAACGCTTGATTGATAACGGAGAGGAAGTAACCGCTAAGACAGTCTTTGACCTTGTAAAAGAAGGAGACGACCTTGCCTTAATCGTTTACCGTAACTTCTCACGTTACTTGGGAATCGCTTGTGCTAACATCGGTTCAATCCTAAACCCATCAACAATCGTCATCGGTGGTGGTGTGTCAGCTGCGGGAGAATTCCTTTTACAAGGTGTTCAAAAAGTCTACGATGAAAATACTTTCCCACAAGTACGCACATCTACTAAATTAGCTCTTGCAACTCTAGGAAATGACGCTGGAGTTATCGGAGCAGCATCACTTGTATTGCAATAAAATAATAAAAGAGGAAAAGTGCTAACCTAGAGTTAGTAATGTTCCTCTTTTCTTTTTTATGCTATACTAGTTAGGACAATAAATGAGGTGAGAGTAAATGACAAAAGCAGATACGATTTTTAAAGAAAATATTGAACGAATCCTCAAAGACGGTGTCTTTTCTGAGCAGGCCCGTCCCAAGTACAAGGATGGGACTGTTGCCAACTCCAAGTACATAACGGGTGCCTTTGCAGAGTATGACTTGGCAAAAGGGGAATTCCCCATCACAACCTTGCGTCCCATTGCAATCAAATCAGCTATCAAAGAAGTTCTCTGGATCTACCAAGACCAGTCAAATAGCCTTGAGGTACTCAATGACAAGTACAATGTTCACTACTGGAATGACTGGGAAGTGGGAGATACAGGAACTATTGGTGAGCGCTATGGTGCTGTTGTTAAGAAACACGACATCATCAATAAGCTTCTCAAACAGTTGGAAGCCAACCCTTGGAACCGCCGCAATATTATCTCTCTCTGGGATTACCAAGCTTTTGAGGAGACAGAGGGCCTCCTTCCATGCGCCTTTCAGACCATGTTTGATGTCCGCCGTGTAGATGGGGAAATCTATCTGGATGCGACCTTGACCCAGCGTTCGAATGATATGCTGGTGGCTCACCACATCAATGCTATGCAGTATGTAGCTCTTCAAATGATGATTGCCAAGCATTTTGGCTGGAAGGTTGGGAAGTTCTTCTATTTCATAAACAACCTCCATATCTATGACAATCAATTTGAACAAGCTCAGGAATTGCTCCGTCGTGAGCCGTCAAACTGCCAACCACGTTTGGTCTTGAATATACCAGATAAGACAAACTTCTTTGATATTAAAGCAGAAGATTTTGAGTTGGTGGATTATGACCCTGTTAAGCCACAGTTGAAGTTTGACCTAGCTATTTAATACTCAATGAAAATCAAAGAGTAAACTAGGAAGCTAGCCACAGGTTTCTCAAAGCACTGCTTTGAGGTTGTAGATAAGACTGACGAA
>NZ_VMMJ01000015.1:0-2500 GCF_013277145.1 Streptococcus sp. 3705
AGGAGAAGCTTGCTTCTCTGGATGAGTTGCGAACGGGTGAGTAACGCGTAGGTAACCTGCCTGGTAGCGGGGGATAACTATTGGAAACGATAGCTAATACCGCATAATAGTAGATGTTGCATGACATTTGCTTAAAAGGTGCAATTGCATCACTACCAGATGGACCTGCGTTGTATTAGCTAGTTGGTGGGGTAACGGCTCACCAAGGCGACGATACATAGCCGACCTGAGAGGGTGATCGGCCACACTGGGACTGAGACACGGCCCAGACTCCTACGGGAGGCAGCAGTAGGGAATCTTCGGCAATGGACGGAAGTCTGACCGAGCAACGCCGCGTGAGTGAAGAAGGTTTTCGGATCGTAAAGCTCTGTTGTAAGAGAAGAACGAGTGTGAGAGTGGAAAGTTCACACTGTGACGGTATCTTACCAGAAAGGGACGGCTAACTACGTGCCAGCAGCCGCGGTAATACGTAGGTCCCGAGCGTTGTCCGGATTTATTGGGCGTAAAGCGAGCGCAGGCGGTTAGATAAGTCTGAAGTTAAAGGCTGTGGCTTAACCATAGTACGCTTTGGAAACTGTTTAACTTGAGTGCAAGAGGGGAGAGTGGAATTCCATGTGTAGCGGTGAAATGCGTAGATATATGGAGGAACACCGGTGGCGAAAGCGGCTCTCTGGCTTGTAACTGACGCTGAGGCTCGAAAGCGTGGGGAGCAAACAGGATTAGATACCCTGGTAGTCCACGCCGTAAACGATGAGTGCTAGGTGTTAGACCCTTTCCGGGGTTTAGTGCCGTAGCTAACGCATTAAGCACTCCGCCTGGGGAGTACGACCGCAAGGTTGAAACTCAAAGGAATTGACGGGGGCCCGCACAAGCGGTGGAGCATGTGGTTTAATTCGAAGCAACGCGAAGAACCTTACCAGGTCTTGACATCCCTCTGACCGCTCTAGAGATAGAGTTTTCCTTCGGGACAGAGGTGACAGGTGGTGCATGGTTGTCGTCAGCTCGTGTCGTGAGATGTTGGGTTAAGTCCCGCAACGAGCGCAACCCCTATTGTTAGTTGCCATCATTTAGTTGGGCACTCTAGCGAGACTGCCGGTAATAAACCGGAGGAAGGTGGGGATGACGTCAAATCATCATGCCCCTTATGACCTGGGCTACACACGTGCTACAATGGCTGGTACAACGAGTCGCAAGCCGGTGACGGCAAGCTAATCTCTTAAAGTCAGTCTCAGTTCGGATTGTAGGCTGCAACTCGCCTACATGAAGTCGGAATCGCTAGTAATCGCGGATCAGCACGCCGCGGTGAATACGTTCCCGGGCCTTGTACACACCGCCCGTCACACCACGAGAGTTTGTAACACCCGAAGTCGGTGAGGTAACCGTAAGGAGCCAGCCGCCTAAGGTGGGATAGATGATTGGGGTGAAGTCGTAACAAGGTAGCCGTATCGGAAGGTGCGGCTGGATCACCTCCTTTCTAAGGATAAGGAACTGCGCATTGGTCTTGTTTAGTCTTGAGAGGTCTTGTGGGGCCTTAGCTCAGCTGGGAGAGCGCCTGCTTTGCACGCAGGAGGTCAGCGGTTCGATCCCGCTAGGCTCCATTGGTGAGAGATCACCAAGTAATGCACATTGAAAATTGAATATCTATATCAAATAGTAACAAGAAAATAAACCGAAAACGCTGTAGTATTAATAAGAGTTTATGACTGAAAGGTCAGAAAAATAAGGTTAAGTTAATAAGGGCGCACGGTGGATGCCTTGGCACTAGGAGCCGAAGAAGGACGTGACAAACGACGATATGCCTTGGGTAGCTGTAAGTAAGCGATGATCCAGGGATTTCCGAATGGGGGAACCCAACAGGTACTACCTGTTACCCGCATCTGTTAAGGATGTGAGGAGGAAGACGCAGTGAACTGAAACATCTAAGTAGCTGCAGGAAGAGAAAGCAAAAGCGATTGCCTTAGTAGCGGCGAGCGAAACGGCAGGAGGGCAAACCGAAGAGTTTACTCTTCGGGGTTGTAGGACTGCAATGTGGACTCAAAGATTATAGAAGAATGATTTGGGAAGATCAGCCAAAGAGAGTAATAGCCTCGTATTTAAAATAGTCTTTGTACCTAGCAGTATCCTGAGTACGGCGGGACACGAGAAATTCCGTCGGAATCTGGGAGGACCATCTCCCAACCCTAAATACTCCCTAGTGACCGATAGTGAACCAGTACCGTGAGGGAAAGGTGAAAAGCACCCCGGGAGGGGAGTGAAATAGAACCTGAAACCGTGTGCCTACAACAAGTTCGAGCCCGTTAATGGGTGAGAGCGTGCCTTTTGTAGAATGAACCGGCGAGTTACGTTATGATGCGAGGTTAAGTTGAAGAGACGGAGCCGTAGGGAAACCGAGTCTGAACAGGGCGAATTAGTATCATGACGTAGACCCGAAACCATGTGACCTACCCATGAGCAGGTTGAAGGTGCGGTAAGACGCACTGGAGGACCGAACCAGGGCACG